>JBEKLW010000056.1:0-9313 GCA_050008815.1 Bryobacteraceae bacterium | reverse complement strand
CAAGACGAAATTGGGTCTTGCAGCGCGGAAGCTGCGGCCGGATTCAAACCCCCTCCCCCGAGATTGGAAACCATGCTCCCGCCCAGTTCGCGTGCTCCCTGGTACGCGCTCACGGTCAAGCCCCGGCACGAGAGGGCAACCGCGCGGAACCTTCGTTTGAAGGGTTTAGAGGAGTTTTCGCCGGTCTACCGCGCCCGCCGGCGGTGGTGCGACCGCATCAAGGAACTCGAAACAGAGTTGTTCCCCGGATACGTGTTCTGCCGCTTCTCCTACGAGCAGCGGCTGCTGGTGCTGAGCACACCGGGGGTGACGTCGATTGTCGGATTTGGAAAGCGCCCGGTTCCGGTGGATGACCGGGAGATCGAAGCCGTTCGGGCCGTGGTGACCTCCGGCTTGCCGATCCAACCCTGGCCATACCTGCGGGCCGGGCAAAAGGTCCGTATCGAACAGGGCTGCCTCGAAGGCGTGGTCGGCATCGTGCTGCGGGACCGAGATCGGTTCCGGGTGCTGATCAACGTCGAGATTCTCCAGCGCACCGTGGCCGTCGAAATCGACCGCGCCCTGCTCACGCCCGTCGAGCAGGTCGCCTGATCCTCATCACTCTCCCATGACATTTCTGAAACGCAGAGACCGCACTGTCATCTTCCGCCTCACGCAGGACGAATACGACAACCTGGAGACCGCCTGCCTGCGGCGGGGCGCCCGCACCCTGTCGGATTATGCCCGCTCGGAGCTGCTGCAGGCCGTGGAACGGGATCAATCCGAAGTGATGCAGGAACTCTCGGATCTACGCTCCCGGCTGGAGCGAATGGAGGGGCTGCTCTCAAGTCTCTTCGGCCGGCGCCGCAACGCCAAGCGAGGTGTGGCATGAGACTCACGTTGTTCCTGCTCGGTTGTGGATTGGCATTCGCGCAAGGCCGGCCGCCGGGGGTGGTGGACGCCAGTCTCGCCGGCGTCGCCAACCTGCCGGCGCAGCGGATCGCGGGCAACGATCTGATCGCCGTCTCGGTCTACGATGCGCCGGAGCTGACCCGGACCGTCCGCGTGGGAGCGGACGGCATGATCCGGTTGCCGATGCTGAAGGAGCGCATCCGGGCCGACGGGTTGCTGCCGGGCGAACTGGAGAACGCCATTGCAGAAGCTCTGAACAGCGAGCAGATCCTGGTGGACCCGATCGTGACCGTGACGATCCTGGAGTACCACAGCCGCCCCATCAGCGTGGTCGGTGCGGTGCGTAAGCCGGTGACGTTCCAGGCTGTCGGCAAGGTGACCCTGCTCGACGCCCTGGTCATGGCGGAAGGGCTGACGAGCGACGCGGGACCGGAGCTGCTCCTGATGCGGCCGCAGCCCGCGGATGCGGACGCGCCCGCTTCGCCCGTCGAGCAGCGCATTCCGCTCCAGGCGCTGCTCAGTGCGGCAGACCCGGAACTTAACGTAACCCTCACGGGCGGAGAGGAAATCCGCATCCCGGAGGCGCGCAAGATCTACGTGGTGGGGAACGTGAAGAAGCCGGGGGCATTTCCCGTGCGCGACGGTTCGGAGGCGACCGTCCTCAAAGTCCTGGCGCTGGCCGAAGGCTTGGTCCCGTTTACGGGCCGCCGCGCCTACATCTTCCGTGCCGGGGCGGATTCGGCCACGCGGCAGGAAATCCCGATCGAGCTGGAGCAGATCCTGGAGCGCAAGTCGGCCGACGTCGCGCTTCAGGCCGACGACGTGCTCTACATTCCGGACAACAAGGGCCGGCGCAGGACCGCGGCGATCATCGACCGGCTTTCCGGCTTCGGCGCGTCCACTGCCTCCGGGGTGTTGATCTGGCGCCGCTAGCAGCCCGCTTTTCTCACCATGACCGTGGCGAGGCGCGATGACAAAAACCGGGGCCAGACAGCCACTTTTCGCCTTCCGAGGTCATCGAAGGCAAGGGAGTGCCGCAGGCGAAAAGTGGCTGTCTGTACCCGGTTTTTGTGACTACCCACGCGTGCCACGGGCTGCTGCTATCGCGCGCCACAGCAGGTTGTTGGTGAGAAATGCGGGCTAGGCTCGCAGGAGAAACGGATCACATGATGGACGAAAAGGTGAACGGGAAGCTTCCGGCGATTGCGGAAGTTCGCCGCGTGGCCCTCCCCCTATCGGCGCCGGCGCGCGAGCCCGAGCCCGCGGAGCCCGCGGTGCCGCTGTCGCAGTATCTGTGGATCCTCAAGCGGCATCGCTGGAAAATCCTGGGCGCGGTAGCCGCGTGCGTGATCGGCACCGCCATCGTCTCCGCCCGGCTGACGCCTATCTACGAGGCCACCGCCACTATCGACATCGACCGGCGCATTCCCACCGGAATTCTCGGCCAGGAGGCCGTCCAGTCGGCGATCAACGACGCGGACCAGTTCATGGCCACCCAAGTGAAGCTGATCCAGTCCGATTCCGTGCTCCGCCCGGTGGCCCGCAAGTACAACCTGCGCACACGCGAGACGGGTGCGACGGATTCGGAGCCGGTGAGGACCGCGGTGGCCGAGGAAGCGCCGGTGGTGCTGAAGAAGCTTAAGGTGACGCGGCCTCCGAACACCTACCTGCTGCTGGTGAGCTATCGCTCGCCCGACCGCCAGGAGGCCGCGGACGTCGCCAATGCCACCGTGCGGTCTTACCTGGAGCACACCTATAAGATTCGCTATCAGGCCGCCGCCGGCCTGTCCCAGTTCATGGAGCGGCAACTGGAGGAGTTGAGGGCCAAGATGGAGCGGTCCAGCGCCGCGCTGGCCCAGTTCGAGCGGGAACTCAACGTGATCAACCCGGAGGAGAGGACCAACATCGTCTCCGCCCGCCTCCTGCAGTTGAACACGGAATACACCAGCGCCCAGGCCGAGCGGGTGAGGCGGGAGACCGCCTTCAACTCCGTGAGGGACGGCACGCTGGCGGCGGCCCAGGTCTCCAGCCAGGGCGGGGCTCTGGAGAAGCTGACCGAAGCCCTGAATGAGAGCCGGCGGAGGTTCGTGGACGCGAAAACGCACTACGGCGCCAACCACCCCGAGTACCGGAAGGCGCTGGCGCAGGTCACCGAAGTCGAGCGGGCGCTCGAGGACACCAGGGACAGCATCGGGCAACGCGTGGAGATCGAGTACCACCAGGCGCTGGAGCGCGAGGCCCTGCTGCGGACCGTGGTGGCCGAGACCAAGGCGGAATTCGACCGGCTGAATTCCCGTTCGTTCGAATACCAGACCCTGAAGCGGGAGGCGGAGACGGACAAGAAGCTCTACGAGGAGCTGGTGCGGAAAATCAAGGAAGCCGGCATCAACGCGAGTTTCCAGAACAGCTCGATCCGCATCGCCGACCTCGCGCGGCCCCCGCTCAAGCCGGTGTTCCCGGACATGCCGCTGAACCTCACGCTGGCCTTTCTGTTCTCGACGCTCGTCGCATTCGGCGCGGCGGTGCTCAGCGACGTCCTGGACAACACCATTCGCGATCCCGAGCAGGTGCGGCGGACGCTCAAGACCTCAGTGGTGGGCAGCTTGCCGGTCATTAAGAACTGGCGCGGGCAGCTCCGGCCGGTGTCGATCCAGGGCAACGGCCACGACAACGGCAACGGCCACGGCAACGGCAACGGCACGGGCCTGGTGCCGGTGAATGGCTCGGCCGAGCGGGACCGGACCACCTTCGACGAGGCCATTCGGACGCTTCGGAATTCGATCCTGCTGACGGACTTCGACCGCCGGCTGCGCTCGCTCCTGCTGACCAGCGCCTCTCCCTCCGAAGGCAAATCGACCGTGGCGGTCCACCTGGCGATGGTGCACGCCGAGCAGCGCCGGCGCACGCTGCTGATCGACGGGGATTTGCGCCGTCCCAGCATCCACAAGTTCTTCGAAATCCCGAACAACCTGGGCCTTTCGAAAGTGCTGGTCTACGATCTGCCGTGGCGGGAAGCGCTGGTGCAGCCGAAGCCGGGGTTCGAGCTTTACGTGCTGCCGGCCGGGCCGTCCGCCCCGCGCGCCGCCGACCAGATCGGCACGGTTTTGCCCCAGTTGCTCGAGGAGGCGTCGCTCGAGTTTGACCTGGTGATCCTGGACGCACCGCCCCTGCTCGGCTTTCCGGAGCCGCTCGAGATGGCGGCAGCCGTGGATGGCGTGATCGTCGTCACGCGCGCCGGCGAGACGAACCGCACCGCGGTGGCTTCAGTCCTGGCGACCTTGGCGGACCTGCGCGCCAGCGTGGTGGGCCTGGTGCTGAACGAGGTCCACAAAGAGATGAGCCACAGCTACTACTACTACGGGTATTACGGGAAGTATTACAAGCAACCCCACAGGGAACAGTGAGAAACGCCGACACCCGCATCGACGCCGCTGGAGTCCACGCGAACGCCGCGTGGAATTTCGTGGGGCTGGCTGCGCCCCTCCTCGTGGCGTTGGCGGCCGTTCCAAGGTTGATCTCCGCTCTAGGGCCGGATGCGTTTGGGCTGCTGACTCTGGCCTGGAGCTGCATTGGCTACTTCAGCCTCCTGGACCTGGGATTGGGCCGCGCGCTGGCGCAGGTAACCGCCGCGGATCTCGCGGGCGGCGGCGGGAGCAAGATTCCGGCGAGGTTCTGGACGTCGCTGCACCTGATGGCGCTGGTGGGCATTCTGGGCGCGGTGGTTCTGCTGCCCATCGCCGGATGGCTTGCGAACCACGTCTTCCATCTGCCGCCGGCGCTCCAGGCCGACGGCCGCCAGAGCCTCTATCTGATCGGCGCCTCGATCCCCGTTCTGAGCGTTAGCGCCGGACTGCGCGGATTCCTGGAGGCGCACCAGCGGTTCGCGGCCGTGAGCGCGGTTCGGATCGGGATGGGGCTGCTGACCTTCGGAGCGCCGCTGGCGCTGCTGCCGTATTCGCGGCGCGTGGCCACGTTCGTTGCAGCGCTGGTGCTGACACGCGTCCTCGGCCTGGCCGCGTACTTCGAGCTGTCGATGTCCACGATGCCCGCGCTCTGGCAGAGCCGATCGCTGGACTTGGCGAAAGCCGGGATCTTGCTGCGACTCGGGGGCTGGATGACCGTCAGCAACGTCGTAAGCCCCCTGATGACGTACCTGGACCGCTTCCTGATCGGCGCCATCCTGTCCGTCGGAGCAGTGGCCTACTACGTGACTCCGTTTGAAATGGCGACCAAGCTCCTTCTGATCCCCAGCGCTCTTACAGGCGTTCTGTTCCCGGCCTTCAGCGGAGCGCTGGTCGGCGACAGGGCGTCGGCCGGTGCGCTCTATCGGCGCTCGCTGGCGGTGGTCGTCTTCATCCTCCTGCCGTTATCGCTGGCCATGGCCACTTTCGGCAGACTGGGACTGAATCTGTGGCTGGGACCGGTCTTCACGAACAACACCCGCCACGTCCTGCCGATTCTGAGCCTGGGGGTGTTCGTCAATGGGCTCGCGGGCGTTCCATTCGCCCTGATCCAGGCAGCCGCCAGGCCGGATCTCACCGCGAAGTTGCACTTAGCCGAAGCCCCGGTTTATCTCGCGGCCTGCTGGTACCTCACGCAGCGCTTCGGCATTGACGGCGCCGCGCTGGCCTGGACGATCCGTGCGCTCCTGGATGCCGTCGCCCTGCTCCTCCTCGCGCGCCGGTGGAATTTCAATGTCGCGCCCGGGCTGGCCGTGCCCGTTTTCTCCGGCGCAAGAGCGTCTTGAACCTCAACACCCGATGACTTTGGCAGCCAGCGTATTCTTGGCGCTTCTCGCCGCGGTCAACTTCCGCGTCCGCCGCTCGCTGTTCTATCCGCCGGCTCTGTACTCGGCCTGGTGGGCGGTCCTGCTGTTCGTGCTGTGGCTGTCAGGGGATATCTTTTACCCGCTGTCGCTGAAGACACTGGCCGTCTATGTCCTCGGCGCGATGGCGTTCACTCTCGGTGGTCTGCTCAGGCTGGTTTCCCACGCGTCCGACGCGCCAGCCTGCGCGGTCTCCGAAGCCCATGAGCGGGCGGCCAACCGCTTCCTGATTCTGAGCGCCCTGGTCCTTATCGTCGCCTTCCCGTTTTACTGGCAGAGGCTTCAGGAGCTCAGGGCCGCATCGATTTACAGCGACTTCTGGCGCGCAGTAAGACAACAAACGAGTTCGGGCCTGCCAGACGATAATTCGCTCGGGAGTTTCAAGTACCTGCTCGGAGCGGCATCGTTCATGGCGATGGTTGCCGTCTATCAGAATGACGGCTCACGCCGGGCCCGGATCCGAACGGCGGTCATCGTCGCAATCACGTTGCTCTACCACCTTTTGACGGCTGGACGTCTCGGTGCGATGATTACGCTCTTCGGTGTTCTGGCGGTGTCTCGCATGCGCTTAGGCAGGATCAATTGGAAATCCTGGTGCGTGGTAGCGGTATTGTTTGCGATCGTGTTCACGGCGCCGGCGGTTCTGCTGAATAAGGGCGGGGACGCCTCGAAAAGCCTTGGGGACAATGTCAGCGGAGTGCTGGGAAGCCTGCGGCATTACACGGTGAGCGGACTTGTCGCGTTCAACCACGTGGTGGATGACCCAAGTGTGTTGCCACCGTGGTTCAGTTTTCGATTCTTCTTCGCGCTCGGGCACAGCCTTGGCCTGAACGTTGACGTGCCGCCAATCATCTTGCCTTTTGCGGCCACGCCGGCGCCTACGAACATCTACACCATTTACGCGTCGTATTTCGCCGATTTTAGCTGGGTAGGCGTGGCTGTGCTCATGTGCGTGCACGGGTTTATCGTAACGCTGCTGTACCAAGCAGCCGTCCGTCGACGGCCCGAGGCGGTCATCTTGTTCGGCCTCGCGGTCTCGAGCCTGGTGCTAAGTGCGGCTGCGGATGGTTTTATGGTTGGCTTGAGCTACTGGATCCAGGCGGTGCTGTGCACCCTGGTCGTATATCGCTGGCCATTGCTGGCGCGCAGCCGGAGTGATAAGAGAACAGAGGTAATGGCAGCCGAAGCGACCATCGCTTGAGGCGTGAAGTCCATCATGACTGTTGATGGTAACCCCGGCTATCGGGTACCCAAAACTGCGGGTGAGAAGTATGTCGGCAGGAGGCGGTACCTACTCCTCATACTGCTGCTGGCTTTAGCGAGCCGGGCGGTGCTACTATCCATCGCCTGGCGTTCGGACTCTGCTGCCCTGACCCCGGATAGCGCCGGCTATCTCACCGCGGCCGCGAGCCTCAGCACCAGCGGCACATTTCAGAGAGATGGGCGCCCGGAGATTTTCCGAACGCCGGGATATCCGCTTTTTCTGGCTGCCTGCGGAGTCACCGGACCGCTCGGGTACGGTATTGCTCAGATTGTGCAGGTGCTCTTCGACGTTCTGCTTGTATACCTCACCTATCGATTGGCCGCTCGACTCATTAATCCGACGGCTGCGCTTTTGGCGGCGGCGCTCCAGGCCGTCAGTGTTCCGGCGATGCTGGCCAGCGTCCACATTCTGTCCGATGGCTTGTTCTCGCTGATTATCACGGCGACGGTCGTGATGTTGGTGCGCCATCTTCGCGAAAAGAAATGGTGGCTACTAGTTGCGTCGGCGGTTCTCAGCGCGGGGGCGGCATATGTCCGGCCGGTCGGGTTCATTGTCGTGCCGATCGTGGCGCTGGTACTGCTTGGAGCGAAGCGGCTCTTCAGCGCCGTCAGCTATCTCCTGGTATTCGCGGTACTCGCGGCGCCCTGGTTCGCAAGGAATCAACGCGTGGCTGGGTATGCAGGCTTCAGCAGCTTCGCCGATTATAACCTCCTGTATTCCGAGGCGGCTGATGTTCGTGCGAATATTGCTGGAACTTCGGTAGAGCGGGCCCGGCAGGAACTGCACGAGATTTACGAGAAGCGCCTCCAGTTGTCGCAGACTGAACCCGGCAGCGCCGAGGCCATCCGCCTGCAGGGGCGAATTGGCCGTGAAATTCTTCGCGCCAACCCCGTGACGTGGGCCTTCGTGCACTTGAAGACGTCTGGAGCATCGCTTCTTCCCGCTAGCACCGGGATCTTGGAGATGTACGGAGTGACGTCTGGCGGCCGCGGCGCCTTGAGCGTCTTGCACACCCGAGGGCCGCTCGCGGCTGCGAAGTACTACTTCGATTCAAACCCAAGTGCCATTGTTCTGATCCTGCCGGAAGCCTTGATGCTAATAGCTAAATACCTAGCGTGCTTGGTTTTTGTGCTGCTGTATCCGCTGTGTTTTCGAAAGTTGGGCTGGGATTCCAACGGACTCGCCATCGTACTCCTAACGACCGCGGCGTTCGTCGTCGTCGCCGGCCCTGCGGCTACGCCCAGATTCCGTGTTCCGGTGGAACCACTGCTAAACATAGCTGCCGCTGCCGGAGCGATACTCCTGACTCAATACAAGCAGATTCGATCGGCGTCGGTGCGGCCGTCGCAGGCCTCTGTAGCCGTGATATAGGGACAGCCGCATAAATGGCTCCAACCCTTGACATAGTCATCGTGAACTGGAACTCGGGTTCGGCGCTGGCAGACTGCCTCGGCTCGATCGCAGCCGCGCGGGGTGGCAGGTTCGTGCTCGGCCAGGTCGTTGTGGTCGACAACGCCTCCGAAGACGATTCCCTCGACTGCTGCCGCGAAAGGCGGCTGCCTTTGCGGGTGCTCCGCAATTCCGAGAACCTGGGGTATGCGCGGGCCTGCAACCAGGGCGCATGCCGCGGCGCGGCTGATTACGTGCTGTTCCTGAATCCGGACGTTCGCTTGTCGCCGGGCGCTCTCGCGGAGCCGATCGCATTTCTGGAGAGGCCGGAGGCCGGTGCTGTTGGCATCTGTGGAATCAGGCTTACTGACGCGGAAGGAAGAGACAGCACCTCCTGCGCGCGTCTGCCTCGTCCGGGTAGCCTGCTGTATCGGGCGTTCGGGCTCGACCGGTGCTTCCCAAAGCTGTTCACGCCGCGCTTCCTGTCAGGTGACGAGCTCGGTGAGAGCGGCGCGGCCGAACAGATCATGGGGGCGTTCTTCCTGGTGCGGCGGCCGGTCTATGACTCGTTGCGGGGGTTCGACGAGCGCTTCTTCATGTACTACGAGGAAGTCGACTTCTGTGCGCGGGCCAGGGCGCACGGATTCTCTTCGTACTATCTCAGCAATGTAACTGCGGTCCACATTGGCGGCGGTTGCAGCCAGTCCGTGCAGGGACGGCGTCTGTTTTACTCGCTCGAAAGCCGTCTGGCCTATGCGATGAAGCATTTCTCCCGGCACGGTTTCTTGTGCGTGCTGTTCGCGAGCCTTGCGGTTGAGCCGCTGGCCCGCCTCGCGCGGGCTTGCGTGCATGCCTCTTTTCGGGAAATGAGTCGCACCGTAGAGGCGTACGGCGCTCTGTGTGGCTCCCTGCTGCGGGGCCGGCTCGCTGTTCGGGGCCGCAGC
>JBEKLW010000055.1:0-9325 GCA_050008815.1 Bryobacteraceae bacterium | reverse complement strand
TTCGCGTTCCCCACCGCCACCCGCTGGATGTTGACCGGACTCTCCACCACCAGCGACTTGCCCACCGCCACCCACAACTCCCGCGCCGAGGATCCCGACGGCGGGGAGGTTTGGGCGGTCTGGGCGTGCATACCGCCTCCGAGCAGGAGAAGGGCGAACGCGACTGCCGACACCGCGTACCACCGTCCGGCCCGGCTCACTGCTCTGCCTCCCTGAACCGCGCCGTGTCACGCTTGCCACCCTGGATGACCTCCACGACGACCTCGGGCCGTTCTTTCACCGCCTCCACGGCCACGGGCTTGCGCCGTGCGGCCGGCCTCCGTTCCTCGGTCAGACCCGCCAGTCTTTGGCCGCTAAAGAGGTTCCCCACCGCCGTCCCGGGCGTTTTCACGGTCTCGGTGTCGAGCGGATTTCGCAGCACGAGCTGGATCTTCGTTTCCGAGCTGGCAAGGCTGAGGGTCTCAGCTTGTTCGGGGGTCACCAGGAGGTTGACCACCGGCACCGAGATCGGCTTGCCTTCGGCGTCCCTCTGGATATTGTGCCCGGCCGAGAGCACCTCGATGCTTTGCAAGAGCGTCCTGGTAACCATGCCCAGGGACTGCGAGGCCCCGGGCGCCATCCCGGAGATCAGCACATCCACGCGCTGCCCAGGAAGGACGAAGCCGGCCACACCGATGATTTCGTTCACGCGGACGGCCACGGCCCGCATCCCCGGAGGAATCGTCGCGGCCATTCCTGCTCCCGCGCCTCTGGCTGCCAGGCGGGGCTCCAGAATCGGCTCGTCCTGATAGATGGTCGCTATCACTCCCCGGCCGATCAGGTCCTCCTTCTTGAGGATGGCATCGGGCGGGATCGGCCCTGCCCACGGCGCCATCTTCACATCCACGTCGCGGATCAGCGTCCCCACAGGAAGCGTGCGCGCGGCGGCGAACACCTGTGCGGTGACCGGAGCCGGCTCCGTGCTCAACCGGCCGGCGACAAGCCTGTAAAACAACAGAGTCGCTAGCGCGGCGACAATCAACGCGAACAGCAGAACGTACGCGAAGCGCTTATTCATCGTTGCTCCTACTCCTCCGGCGCGCGCCGGATGCTGCTCCGTTCAGATCCACACAACAATGACACTATGAAACGCGGGGCATGCCCGGCATGCCCCGCTCGGTGATTTCTACTAACCGGCACCATTGGACAGCGCTGTGCTGGCATGTTGCCAGATCGTGTTGATGCTCGTGCCAGCGCCGATGAACAGCGCCGCCGATGCCAGCGCGACAAAAGCGAGAAGCAGGGTGTACTCGACCAAGTCTTGGCCCTGTTCGTCCCGCAGGAAGTTCTTCACCATATCATTATCTCCTCGCGTAGGATTGTGATCCGTGGATCACAGGGGTTAAGTTGGGCAGTCCCGCGACCGCCACCACGCCGCCGTCGGAGACGGCGGAAGCTTGTACGCCCTCTGCACCCGCGCCCTCGCGCCGCGGGCTGACCGCGCGCCGGAAGACGAGCGCGACGCGGTCATCGTAGACCGTGCGCCAGCGGGAGCATTCTTTCAGCGTCGGGGCCAGGGGCGAATCGACCGGCAGAAGCACCGTTTGGACGCCATACGCATTCAGCGGCTTTTCCCAGTTCCAGCGGGCCCGCAGCACCTGCACGTAGGCGCGCTCGAACTCCCCGCCGTAGAAATCACTTCTGCCATCGATGAAAACCTTAAGCTGGGGGTAGAGGCGAAAGATCAGGTAGTCGCCCCACTCGTCGTCTGTGTAAACACGTTCCAGTAGGCCCTGCTCGCGCAGGAACTCCACCGCCCGCGCCGGGTAGCGCTGCGGATCGTACTCCGCCCGGAACTTGGCCGAAACCTCCGCCCGGAACAACAGCGCCAGCATGAGCACCGCCGCAAGAGAGAGGACGGGGATGCGCGTCAGGCGGTCCACCACGCCGATGTCTCTGCCGAAGCGGTTGAACCCGGCCACGCCGCGCCGCAACCACCCGGCGACGTCGGCGCGCTCCAGGCGCGCGAGCAGGTCCGCGGCGCAGGCCGCCACGCGCGGCGCCGCCAGGATCACGAAGACCGGTATATTGCGGGCCGACAGCAGCGCCGCGTAGGCCCACACCACCAGCAGCAGCGGGTAAACGAAGCGGCGGTGCCACACGTCCCAGGCCGCTGCCACGGCGCCCAGCAGGATCATGAGCGTAAGGAACTTCCCGATCGGGTGGTGGAAGCTCAGCGACAGGTACTCGGTGATGTTCCCGAAGTGGTACGGCTCGCTCAGGTATCCGAAGATGTGCACGTGCAGCTTGTAGCCATACGGATTTAGCAGCGTCGCCACCGCACACGCCGCCAGCACGACCAGGTACCGCCGCGCCTGGCCCAGCGCCGCCCGGCGCGGCCCGCCCTCCGGCTCCACCGCGAACCGGATCAGCTCACCGAGGGCGTACGCGCCGACGACGATGAGCCCGATGATGAATCCGCCGTGCAAATTCGTCCACAGCACGGTCAATAGGGGCAGCCAGAGCAACCCGCGTGGCCTGCCCGCCTGGGCACGCTCCAGCAGCGAGTAAAAGGCCAGTATGAGGAGCCAGCTCATCAAGTGCGGCCGCGCCAGCCAGTGGATCGACGTGGTGCTCATCGCCAGGATGGTGAATAGGATCGCCAGCAGCGAATTGTCCGCGCTCCGGCGCGCCAGCCGGAACAGCCAAGCGGATACCGTTCCCAGCACCACGATGTTCACTACCAGCACCGCCGCCAGGCCCCAGTGCAGGTAGACCCACCCAAAGGCGGCGTCCCAGAGCCATTCCCAGGCGATCCAGGGCTGGCCGGCCTTGGTGTAAGAGAACAGGTCCTGATCCGGCACGCGCCCGTTGGCGAGGATCCACTTGCCCGTCAGGAGGTGCCAGCCAGTGTCGCCGTCGCCCAGCAACACCTGTGCGCCGGACAAGGCGATGAACAGAGCCAGAATGGGCACGATAAAGGCGACATCCGTCAGCGAGGGAAGGAACGCCGCGGCGCGGGCGGCTCGCGCGGAAGGGACCCCGGGCGCCCCAGCCTCCGGAACGCACGCCGCCGGCTCAAGCACGCTGGCGCCGCTTGTCGTCCCCGAAGATCGATCGCTGTGCGCTCGAAGTTCCACGTTCACTTCACACCCGCATCGGCAGGCGGTCTAGGGCGTACGGACAGGACAAACTCTCCAGTACCGCGAGCATTCCGTCCTGGCATCGGTTCACTGCGCATCCGAAGCTCCTACGCCGCCACCTGTCCTCACATCACCGAGGACCGGACTTCGTCCCGGCCCGCCTTTGATCCAACCCGGCCGTTGGAATAGCTGCGAAACTGCATCTGGTTGACCTGCAGCGCGACCAGCGGGTCGCCGCTCTCGCCGGCCGAGACCCGCGCCACAACTGCCTGGCAGTGCATGCAGCGCCGGCCAAACGAGTGGTTGGCCGGCAGCTCAATATCCACGCTCAGCACGTCGCCGGGCTTGGGCAAGTACGTCACGAGCCCATCCGCGTTCCAGGTCACCAGGATCCCGCTCCGGCTCATGTTCTCAGTTAGCCCCACGAGAAGGCGCGACTTACTCTTTGGGAACTCCACATGGCAGGGGAGTCGCACGTCCACACGCGGGTCGGCACGCCGGTCCATGAGCCTAGTAGTTACCGATACACCCGATGCCTCAGGCAATCAAGACCGAAAATAGATGGTATATTTATGTTGACTGAGGTTAACCGACAGTTTAAGATCGGAAATGCCCTTAGACTGAACGCTTAGGGGCGGAAGCGTGGCGGCAGACAACCGCCAGCACGGAGGCGGGTGGGTTAACCAAAGTCAACACCCGGTACAGGTGCCCGGATGCGACTGCGGCGCGAATGAGGGGTAATGTTACCCGCAGATGCGAAAGGGACGTTGCTGACATTGTAAGTTAGGCGTGACTGACACTGTCAGGGAATGGATCGCAGAGTATGGCTGGTGTACTTTTGTTCACTGACGAGCCCGTGCTCGCCAAGGGTTTTGTATCGGTTGTGTCGTCCGTGCCCGGATTCGACGAAGTGTCCGTGTGCCACACGACGGCGGCGCTGGCCGAGGTTGTTCCGAAGCTCAGGCCCGACATCCTGCTGATTGACCTAACGCCCGACGTCACGTTCGGCATCCTGACCCAACTCCAGCGCGACTTACCGAACTGCCGGATCGTGCTCTGGGTCCGAACGATCTCCACGGAGCTTGCCTACCAGGCCATGGAGCTGGGCGTGCGGGGCGTGTTGCGCAAGACGCTTGCGCCCGAGCTGCTGATCAAGTGCCTGACCAAGGTTTGCGAGGGCGAACTGTGGTTTGACAAGAGCCTCACAGCGAGTTTCCTCTCGGCCAAGATGGTCGCGCTCACCAAGCGGGAGAGCCAGTTGGTTGCGCTGCTCTCTCAGGGGCTGAAGAACAAGGAGATCGCCAGCACGCTGGAGATTTCCGAGGGCACGGTCAAGGTTTACCTCTCGCGGCTGTTCCAGAAGGTCGGGGTGAAGGACCGCTTTGAGCTGGCGCTCTACGGCCTGCGAAACCTCCAGAACATGACTGGCGGGTCGACCGGCGAGTCCCAGCCGCAACTGCGGATGATCGGCCGCCCCAGGAGCCCCGGCCACACGCAGTGGTTGCGCTCGCTCGTCATGGACAAGCCGGCCGAGCGCACCAGCGGCGATCAGCTCTCCTTCTGGGTGCCGCGGTCGTAGCCGCGTCTCCAGTGCCCCAGGTCTCGAAGCGCGTCGGCGCTCCCTGGTCTGCCGGCTTTCCGTTACAATTCGTGGTGCGGACCAGTTCGGGGCCATGCAATCTCTCTTCCTGCTGTCGCTGATCAGTTCGACCCTGCCGACGGCAAAGGACCGTGATGGACAGCTATTCACCTCGGTTGGGCCTGCGACACCGAGCCGCTGGCCCAGCTTCGTCGTCTCCTGTGTCGTCCACGTACTGGCATTACTGCTGGTACCAACGGTTGCTCACCACTGGGCATACGAGGGTAGCCGCGAGTCGTTGATTCGGCAGCACAGGCTCGTCAGGACGCTGCACATTCGCGTGCCCGAGCAGTTGTATCTGGCCTCATCCGGATCAGCCACTCCCACGCCAGCGGCGCCCCGCAGGGAGGTGGTTTACAGACGTCCAACCGGGCGGGCTCGAGATCTGGCCGCGGGCCGGGCGACGGAAGGCGCCGCGCAGCCCGCGCGTGGGGCGGCCGGGGCGACGCGCCGCCGGACAGCGCGCCGCCGGTTTCAATTACCGCCGCTGCCGCGCCGGGCGGAGGTGGCGCAGACCGTGCTCCAGCCGCAGTACGCCCCGGACCTCGCGCCACCGCGGCTGACGGACCTCCCGGAGGTGTTCTTCTGGGCGCCGCAGCCGGAGCCGCCGCGCTTCGTCAAGCCCTTCGTCCTGCCGGGATACGCCAGCCAGCCCACTCAGCCGCGAACGCTGGATGCCGAACCGAGGCTCGAGCTCCCCACGGCGGAGCGGGCGGTGCTCAACATCCCGCCCCTGCCGGAATCGCTCAATGCCTCGCGGTTGCTGGCGCCGCCGCCGGCGCTGCCCATCCGCACCACCGACAGCCAGACCGATGTGCCGCAGACCGGGGTCTCGGCCGATCCGACGCGGGGCGACCCGACGACGGTGCTTTCCTTGTCGGCGAGCGCGCCGCCGCTGCCCGAGTTCCTGGCCGTGCCTCCGGGGAATATTGCAGGCCGGCTGCCGGAGGAGGCTTCTGGCGAGGCTTCTGGGAACGAGCTCACCGGCCGCCGCTCCGGCCCCGGAGCAGGTTCCGGCCGGGAGCAGCCGGGGCAGGCCGGAGCGGGTCAGGGCGACCCGGCACGGCAAACCGTCGCGCATCCGCTGCCCGAGTCCCAGCGGCGGACGGCGCGAACCGAGCCGGCCAGAAATGTCCCGGCCTCCGCCTCCGCCAGGGCCGAGAGCCAGACGGAGCCGCGAGCCCAGGCGGCCAACGCCACAGGCAGCGGAGCTGCGCCCCCCGAGAGCGCTCAGGCTGAGGAGCCGCCCCGGCTGGCGGGGGCGCTGGCCGCAGCCGCGGCGACGCGCATTGCACACCCGACCGGGGGGGTCTTCGATGTGGTCGTGCAGTCGTCGGGACAGGACGGCGCCCCCGAGAGCGCCGGGGTGCTTTCGGGCAGGCCGGTTTACTCGGTCTACGTTCACGCCGGCGCACCCAAAGACTGGACCCTGCAATACTGCATCCCGGCCGGTGAGGACCAGAGCGCGGAAGTGAGCGGGCCGATCGTCCGGCTGGGGAACCCGGCGCCACTGAGGGCGCCGTTTCCGACCGTGACGCTGCGGCCGCCGGTCCACCGGCCCCCCGGGAGCTACGTCATGGTCCACGGGTTCGTCTCGCCGGCGGGACGCTTTCAAAACCTGCGGGTGCTGGGGGCGGTCCCGGCGCGCGACGCCGACCTGGTCCTGGCGGTGCTCGAGCAGTGGGAGTTCCGCCCGGCCATGCGGCAGGGACAGCCCGTGCGCGTCGAGATCCTCCTGGCGATTCCCGCCGAGTAAGCCGCCCGGCTGCGCTGGAAAGTCGTATTTGCCGCGCCGCCTCGGGCTTCGGCCCGTGGTTTCTTCAGGTTCCGGTCCCAGTTTCGCTTGGGTTTCCCCTACACAACTGACGGCCGCCAGCCGATGTTCTGCGGCGAGGGGCGACGACGAATCGTCTTTCGCCGCCGCCCGCCGGACTGGGCGGCCCGGCCATCCGGGAAAGGCGTTCGCTTCCCCTCCGCGACGCGGTGCCGCATTGTCGCATCTAAAAAGGAGGGATGAAACGATGACGTGCCTGTTTGACCACAACTGGGGCTGGCCTCGGAAGAGAGGGGCGAAGGACATCCAGGTTTGCCTGAACTGCGGCCACGAACGGGAGTCCAAGGTCCGCTTCGACGGCCCGCACTACCGCCGAACCCAGGGGCCCATTCCGGATTTCACTCCGACCGCGCTCCACATAGAGCCGGACGACCGCAACCTGGAGTTCCCCGGCCTTCTCGCCGCGGCCTGACGGCTGCACAGGACCGAGGCCGGTCGCCATGCGTCGGCACAAGTGCCGACGCGGCACGCTGAGAGCGCGCGCTACGAATGACTGTCACGTGGCTGGGAGTGCGTGGAGCGGCCTTTCCAGGCGGCAACGCTGGCTTTCTAGCCAGCGTCAGCATTGCGGAGGCAGTCGCGGCAGTACAATCGAGGTGAGATGTCGTTGGACGATTACAAGGCTGTCCTCTACCGGAATGATCCAGACGGGTGGGTGGCCGAGATCCCCGCCATATCCGGCTGCTACGCGCTCATGCCCACCCGCGAACAGGCGCTTGCCGAGCTGGAGCGAGTTTTTGAGATGATCTCGGCCGAGTACCGCGAACAGGGGCGGCCGTTGCCGGTGGACACCACCCAGATCGTTCATACCTAGTGCAAGGGCGAGCGAGTTCCGCCGCGTCGCCGCCCGGCTAGGCTTCCAGAGATCGCGCCAAACCGGCAGCCACGAGCGCTGGAACCACCCCGACGGGCGTGCGGTCACGATCCCGATTCACGGCGGCCAGGAGATTGGCCCGCCGCTCTTCTATCGCATCCTGGACCAACTCGGGATCAGCGAGCAGCAATTCGAAGCCCTGCGGTGATTGACGACTGCGCTCGAGTCCGGCTGCGGTTGCTTCTGTCGCGTTAGCACGCGCTGGCGCGGTTTGGCCGCCTACGCCGGCGTTCCTTTCCCTTCTTGCGCGTGGATCTCCTGCAAACTCCAGACGCGGATGGGGTCGCGGCGGCGGGAGGCCAGGCCTTCGGCGGCGGCGCGGGCGCCGCTCATGGTGGTGATGCACGGAATCCGGTGCAGGAGCGCCGCGCGGCGGATGGCCTTCTCGTCGCTGAAGGAGTGCCCGCCGGTGGTGGTGTAGATCACAAGCTGCACCGAACCGGCCTTGAGCATATCCACGGCGTTCGGCCGCCCTTCGTTCACCTTCAGCACCGTCCGGCAGGGGACGCCCGCGGCGCGCAGCGCCCCCGCCGTGCCGCGCGTAGCCGCCACCTGGAACCCGAACTGGACGAAGCTGCGCGCCACCTCGGCGGCGGCGGCCTTGTCGCGGTCGTTCACGCCGATGAACAGCGTGCCCCGGTCGGGCAGCGGCGTGCCGGCGCTCAACTGCGCCTTGGCAAACGCCTCGCCGAAGTTCTCGCCCACGCCCATGACCTCGCCGGTCGAGCGCATCTCGGGGCCGAGCGCCGGGTCCACGCCCGGAAACTTGTTGAACGGGAACACCGGCGATTTGACGAAGAACTGCGGCACCCGCAGCACCCCGCTGGTGCGCCCGCCAGTGAGGTGCGCAAGATCCTTGAGCTTGCGGCCAAGCATCAGCCCCACGGCCACCTTGGCCAGCGGTACGCCCGTGGCCTTGCTTACATAGGGCACGGTGCGCGAGGCGCGCGGGTTCACTTCGAGCACGTAGACTTTGCCATTTTCGGCGGCTGTGTGGCTACGGGGCTCTGCCCCGTCCCCACAGGTGCCGCGCGGAATCGCAAACTGCACGTTCATCAGGCCGATCACTTTGAGCGCGCGCGCCAGCCTGAAAGTGTATTCGCGCATGCGAATGAGCAGCGGCTCGGGGATGTCGACCGCGGGCAGCACGCAGGAAGAGTCGCCGGAGTGGATGCCGGCTTCCTCGATGTGCTGCATGATGCCGCCGATTACGACGTCCTCGCCGTCGGAGAGCGCGTCCACGTCGACTTCAATCGCGTCTTCCAGAAATTTATCGATGAGGATGGGGCGGTCTTGTGAATACTCGACTGCTTGCTTCATGTACTGCGTGATCGTGTCTTCGTCGTAGGCGATGACCATGGCTCGCCCTCCGAGTACATACGAAGGACGAACCAGCACAGGAAATCCGATCTTCTTCGCCGCTTCGACCGCCTCCTCGACTGAGCCGACCATGGCGCCGGGAGCTTGCGGGATGTCGAGTTCCTCCAGCAGCTTCCGAAGCGCTTGCGGTCTTCGGCCAGATCAATTGATTCGGGCGTGGTGCCAATGATGTTGACGCCGGCAGCCTTGAGGGGCAGCGACAGATTCAGGGGCGTCTGGCCGCCGAACTGTACGATTACGCCAACCGGTGCGCCAGCGGAGGCTTCGTGCTCGCAGACCGCGAACACGTCTTCGAGCGTGAGCGGCTCGAAATAGAGGCGGTCGCTGGTGTCGTAGTCGGTGGAGACGGTCTCCGGATTGCAGTTGATCATGATCGTTTCGTAGCCGTCCTCCCGCAGCGCGTAGCTGGCGTGGCAGCAGCAGTAATCAAATTCAATTCCCTGCCCGATGCGGTTGGGGCCGGAACCAAGAATGAC
>JBEKLW010000549.1:0-3572 GCA_050008815.1 Bryobacteraceae bacterium | reverse complement strand
TGGCGACGGTTTCCGGGGCAACGGTATACAGGGCGTAGCAGAGCAGCGTCGCGCTGAGAACGACCAGGTTCAACTGGGCGATCAAGTCCGAGGAATAGTCGCGCAGCACCGAGCGGTGGCCAGCGGAGTTGCCATCGGGCAGACTCAGCTCGTCCTCCCGCTTGCCGAAGCCCAGGAACAGCGCCAGGAAGAAGGTGCAGAGGATCAGCCAGTGGGAGGCGGCGACGTGGAGCGCCACGGCGCCAACCCAGACCCGGATGACGAAACCCGCGGAGATGGCGAACACATCCACCAGCACGGTGTGCTTCAGGCGCAGCGAGTAAGCCAGGTTCAGGACAACGTAGGCGGCCTCCAGAAGCAGGACGCCGAAGGCGCGCGAAGCCAAGGGGATGGCGATTCCCGCCAGGAGTACGGGGACGGCTGTGGCAAAAGCGCGGCGGCCGGAAACCAGGCCCGCGGCGATGGGGCGCCGGCACTTGAGGGGGTGAAGGCGGTCCTCGAAGCGATCCGTCCAGTCATTGAAGATGTACAGGGCGCTGGCGACCAGCGAGAACGACAGAAACGTCAGGAGCGCGGTAAGGACGCTGGGGGCGTCCCCAAGCCGGCCCGCGAAGACCAGCGGACCGAAGATGAAGGCGTTCTTGACCCACTGGCGGCAGCGGAGCAGCCGGAAGAAGAGCCGCACTGGGCTGGCAGCCACGGCGGGCGCCGCAGAATTTCCTGGCCCGTCAATGCTTGCCGGCGCTGCCGGATCGGCCATGCTCATTTAGCCCTGGGCTCTGCGCGGCCAGTTGCCGGCAGGTGTCGCGCCGTTTCGGTCGCTCCAGGGATCGACATCAGCCGGCAATGGGAAGGAGCCAGTCCCGATCGATCTCAACAGCCACGGAGCGCTGCAACAGGCTCACGGATAAGACGACCCGCAAGTCGTTCTTGATGGACCACAGGACCCCTTCCACGCCCTCCATGGCGCCGTAGTCGATGCGCACGCGCTGGCCAACCTTCAGGAATGGCCAAGGAGCGGCCGGAAGGCCGGACTTCATCAGGGCTTGAATGGCGTCCAGTTCCATGGGATCGACAGGGACGGGCATGCCGCCGGCGCCTAGGACGGAGACGATGCCTGGCGTGGTCAACACCGGCAGGCGCCGCCCCGGATCGAAGCGACAGAAGACGTAGCCAGCGAAGAGCGGCAGGGAGACCTCTTTCACCCGATCCGACCAGCGGCTGCGGCGCCGATAGAGAGGCAGGAACTCGTCATAACCCTTCTGGCGAAGAGCTGCCGAGACACACTTCTCCCAGCGCGACCTGACTCGAAGGGCATACCAAGGCAAACCATGGGCATGCCACTCTACCAGAGGGCTGGTCTCAGCACTGCTGGGCTGAACCCCCGCACTCGCGATCACTGGCCTACCTCAAGGCGACAGGTCTTCACACCCTGCGCAGTGTCGGACAAATCCCGGTCTCCGCAGCCGAGGCAGCCCGCCATGTGTATGACGGAGCGCGGGGAACCCCAGGCCCCTGGCGTCCGGGCAAGGCGTGCGGAAAGTGAAGATTTGGACACAGCTACCGCTTATTCAGTCCCAACTTAGGACTCAACGCAGCGCGAAACGCGCCCTGATCTGTTGACCCTATCACCGAGCGCATACAGATGTCAACGGACCGAGGGTTAGAAATGTAGTGAGTTGTACTACGCGAGAGTTTTGGTACTAAGGTTTGCCTGTCCGACGGCCCGGCCGGACCGGCACCCTGCCGGGGCTCAGATGGGCTGGGCTTGGACCAGCACGTGGGTGCGCCGGGCTGGCCGTCGCCGCCGGCTTCGGCGTCTGGTTGTACGTCGGACCGGCCCGTCCGGAGTCGGCCGCAGCGAGATTCCTGGGCACGGCGGACTATCTGGAGGAGCGCGCCGAGGAGGGTCTGGAAAGCGGCACGCCTCGCGACAGGGCTGAGGCCATGGCCCTGATGCGGCAGGCGTTGCTGCGCGACCCGGCCTCGCCCTATCGGTGGTCGACCATGGGAGAGCTACTGGCGGAGTCCGGGGACAACGAGAGGGCGCGTTACTGCTTCCGCCGGGCGGTCGAGCTGGGACCGAACGTCCCTCCGGTGCTGATGCGCGCCGCGAACTTCCATTTCACGCACGGCGCGGTGCGCGAGGGGCTGGAGTGCACGCGGAAGATCCTGGGCCTGGTGCGCGACTACGACGGGATCGTCTTCAGCACCTGCGAACGTATGGGCGTGGGGGTGGCGGAGGTGATCGCGAACGGGATGCCAGCAGACAGGGCGGCGCATACCGCGCTACTGCGGCACCTGCTGGCACGCGAGGCCGCCGCCGACGCGGCGGTGGCGTGGAGGTGGCTGGAGGGCCGACAAGAGTGCGATACGGCGCTCACCTCGCAGTACGTCGAGTTCCTGCTGAAACACACGGCGTACAGCGACGCGCGAGAGGTTTGGGCGCGGCACTTGGGCCGGCAGAGCCCGGACTATCCCGGGTCTGACCGGGTATTCAACGGCGGGTTTGAGAGCGAGCCACTGAAGGAGGGACTGGACTGGCAGGTGACGCCGGCCGAGGGGGTCTCAGCCGACCGTGGCGCAGGCGGGCGCAGCGGGCGGTGGAGCCTGCACATCCGGTTCGAAGGACAAAGCAACCTGGACTACCGCCACATTTCCCAGCGCGTGGTAGCCGAGCCGGGCGCCTACCGCTTCAGCGCCTGGGTGCGCGCCGACGCGGTCACGACGGATGAGGGGGTGCGGTTTCGGATACGGGATGCCGGGGGAGACCCGCGGGTGGATGTGACCACGGCCCAGGTCGTCGGGACAACGCAGTGGACGGAGCTGGCGGCGGTGGTGATCGTGCCCGCGCCGGTGCGCCTGCTGGCGGTGGAACTGATTCGCCGGCCGTCGCTGAAGTTTGACAACAAGATCAGCGGGACGGTGTGGGTCGACGACGTGCGCCTGGAACCGGCGCGGGGGCGGTAGCCGCGCTGCACGGCGACTGAGGGGGGGACGTGGCCGTCCCGCGCGGGCGTAGCCGCCCGCCCCACGAGCTGCATGTCCCGGTTTCATGCGCGGCGGGGCGGCGCTTCGGAGGCGACGACCCGAATGGAGCCGGCGCCCACAGCGGAGGCCGGCAGCGAAGCCGAGAGCGGCGCTTCGGTGATCTGCGGCCGGAAGGGCAAGGAAAGCAGCAAGCGGTCGCCCGCCAGAATCTCGTAGGAACGGATCGGCTCGGGGCCGGCCAGGGCCGTGTTCCACTGGATGATAACCCGGTCGCCGTCGCGGGCCACCCGAACGTCACCAGGCTGCACGAGACCGCCGGTCTTCTCCTGGAAGTAATTGGTAACGGCGCCGTGGCGCGCCTCGACTTCCTTCTGGATGCGGCGCCGCTCCAACTCCGAGGGCATGTCCTTCAGGGCCGCCGCGAGGTTGGCCACCATCTGGTCGGACTCCGGCTTCGCGCGGTCGATGTGGCCGGTGCCGATGATGGCGCAAGAGACGCCGGGAAGCGAGAGCGAGTAGCGCACCAGATCGGCGTAGGAAACCGCGTCCGGCTTGCCAACGGAGAGGATCACGTCCTCGGG
>JBEKLW010000548.1:0-3458 GCA_050008815.1 Bryobacteraceae bacterium | reverse complement strand
GGCTGTTTGCATCGATTTCGTTCGGAACACTGATGATTCTCCCTTTCCTGGCCGGCCTGTGGTTTCTCTGGAAGGGACAATCTCCAACCGAACGGCTTCCGAGCCGCCTGATCATCGCCCTCACGGGGACGATGCTCGTGCTGGCGGCGGCAGCCGCCGTGGCCCATTTCCATCCGTTCGGCCGCTCCCGGCACACCGGATTCCTCGGAATCTTCATCGCCGTCGTTATCGCGATTGCGCTCGAACGCCTGCTGCGCCGCGGCCCGGGGATCGTGCTGGCGGCGGCCCTGGTTCTGCTGCCGGCGTGGCAGCTCGCCGCAACCGAGGATCAGAACAACATCCCACTGGTGCGGCACCAGCGGGACCAGATGCTCGCCGCCATCGAGCACCTTCGCGCGCGCATCCCCGCTGGCGCCGCTATCCTGATGGATCGGCATACCCGGTGCCTGGTGGACTACTACGCCGGCCCGCGCGGATCCGGTCGCGTGCCTCGGGATCAGCAGGCGCTGGAGTGGGCGTCGGGCGACTACCGCCTCGTATCGTACCTATATACCTACCGCTCAATCGGTCAGGTCGCCGAGGACCTGCGACAGTTCCGCGTGGATTATCGCGTGCCTTCTGATGCTGCCGTCTGGCTGATCGAGGGCGGATGGGATCTGTTCGCATACCGGAACACGCCCCAAGAGCGTGCTTTCCGAGCCAGCATGGAGAATTTCGGAGACGTCTTATGGATCGTCAGAGCCCCGCCGGAGCTCAGCGCCAGAGCCGCCCCATGAGCGGTCAGGGAGAGCAGACCGGGGGCGCCGGGCGCCGATATCCCCGGTGGAAAAGGTATATCAATACCCTGCTGGCCGCGGAACTGTCGCGCCTCACGCGCTACTACGACCAAGTGATCCACTGGCTGCCGCGAGGCGACGACCGCGGACTCCTGTTGTCTCTGGTCGCCGCGCCCGTCAAACGTCGGCTTTCGAGCGACGAGCCCTTTCCCGATCTGACTGCCGAGACGGAGCGGCGCACCGCCGTCCTGATCAATGGAACGCTGAACCACAGCCTGGACGTCCAGGCGCTGCTGGTGGAGATGAAGGCGAAGATGTCTCGCACCTCCCGGCTGCTGGTGGTTCTCTACAACCCCTATCATCGCTGGCTCTACCGCCTGGCCAACAGCCTCGGCCTTCGGGAGGGGGAGCTGCCCGACACCTTTCTCACCCGCGTGGACCTGGCCAATCTCGCCCTGCTGGCCGACTTTTCTGTCGTCCGCCAACGCCCCTGCGTCTATTTGCCTTTTCGTCTGCTCGGTCTCGGTGACCTCGTGAACAGGATTCTGGCGAGTGTCCCGTTACTGCGGTGGTTGAGCCTCGCCTACGTCGTGGTGTTGCGTCCGATCATTCCGACTCGCGCGCCCGGCCTCACGTGCGTGATCCCGGCGCGCAACGAGCGCGGAAACATCGAGAATGCCCTGCGGCGGTTCCCGGACCTTGGGTGCCCCACCGAGATCATCTTTGTCGAGGGCCACTCCACCGATGGCACATGGGAGGAGATCCTCCGTGTGGAGGCCCCGGCGAAGGGAAGGCCAACGCCGTGCGCCTCGGCTTCGAGCACGCCAGTGAGCACCTGCTCACCATCCTGGACGCCGACCTGACCATGCCTCCTGAGATGCTAGGAAGGTTCTTCGAGGCGTATTGCGACGGGCACGGCGACTTCATCAATGGCTCGCGGCTCGTATACCCCATGGAGGGCGACGCGATGCGGTTCCTGAACCGGCTAGGCAACATCGCCTTTGCCAAGATGCTGAGCTGGGTTCTGGACGTGAGCCTGGGCGATTCGCTGTGCGGCACTAAACTGCTGGCACGGCATGATTACGCGCGCATTGTGGCCTGGCGCCGGGACTTCGGTGGTTTCGATCCGTTCGGCGATTTCGAGCTGACCTTTCCGGCCGCCGTCCTGTGCCTGGGATCGGTCGACATTCCCGTCCGTTACCGCGCCCGCACTTATGGCGCGACAAACATCCGGCGCTTCCGCGACGGACTGCAACTGCTGCGGATGACTCTCGTCGGTCTGTTCCGGATCAAGCTCGGCAGCGGGCGGTAGGCGCCCGCGGTCGAGCAGCGACCGCAAGACCCCGAGATTTCGGTATAGTCATCTGCTGTGGGCAGGTTCTACACCAATGTCACCGTTCGCGGCCCCGAGCAGGCTCAAGTGGCGGAGGCCGTCCGCGCAGCGCGATATCGCGCCTGGATCTCTCCCACGGTCGACGGCCTCACGGTTGTGTGCGAGAGCCAGTCTGAAAGTCAGAACCTCAAGACCTGGCACAACGTCGCCCGAAAGCTCTCGCTGGTTCTGAGCTGCCCGGCGCTGGCGGTGCTGAACCACGACGACTCCGTCCTGTTGTATGCCCTCTACGACAGCGGAGGGCTCGTCGACCAATACGACTCCAACCCGGACTTCTCCAAACCGAGCAAGCACAGCTTGTCAGAGTGGTTGCGTTTTATGTCGGGCGTTGTGGTCTGGATTCTGACGATGCCGTTCCCGAGTTTTCAACCACTGGTACGCAAAGTGGGTCCTCAGCCAAAGCCGCCTGCGGCGGAGCCGAAGAGCCCGCCCAGCGGAGGGAACACACAGAAGCTTTGCGAGTTGCTCGGAATGCCCGGCGATGCGGCCGAGGTCGAACGCGTCCTGCGATCCGTCTGGCGTAAGGCCGGCGATGAGTTCCTGATTACGGCGGATCAGCATCGCGCGTTGGTGAAGGCGCTCGGCTGGCCGGCCGACGACCAGGAGGAGCTGGATCTCGATTGCGTCTTCCTCGCCGGCTTCGAGTATTGCGAGGGTTGTCTGTACGGCAACCTGCCGCCGGGTTGGCTCAAGCTAGGCTGACCCGCTCGACACTCGTCGCGCGCTCCTACTCCGTGCCGTAGGTTCGGTGCACTGGCCCGCCGGCGCCACCGTGCGGCAAACCATTCTCGGCCTGGACTACAGCGGCCCCAACACCTTTGCCGGCGACAAGATCAGTGGCACCCTGCGCCTGGATCTGTTCGGACGACCACATCCAACGAGCCGGCCCGCCCGGGAGTACCCTTACAATCTGGGAGGAGCGCATGGACCCGCAGATGCTTCTGCAAAAGATGTCCGGGGTGTTTGTCCCAATCTCGACTCCCTTCCGCCAGGACGAGGAGGTCGATTACGACGCGTTGAGGTTCAACCTCGAACGGTACGCTGAAAGCAAGGTGCTCGGCCACCTGGCGCTGGGGTCAAACGGGGAGAACCGCAGCCTGACGGAGGAGGAGAAGCTCCGCGTGCTCGAGACCATCGTCCGGCACAAGGGACGCGGCCAGGTGGTCATGGCGGGCGCCACCTACGACGCCCAGCGCGACACCGAGCGGTTCCTCAAGCAGGCGGTCGATCTGGGCGCCGACTTCGGCCTGGTGCTCTCCCCCGGCTACTTCCGCAAGCAGATGACCGAC
>JBEKLW010000547.1:0-3311 GCA_050008815.1 Bryobacteraceae bacterium | reverse complement strand
ACCCATTCTCTGTCGAACCGGCCGGCGATGATCTCATCCTCCGGCAGCCGCTTCGGAATCGGGAACCGGCCCCGACCCAGGATGGTCACCTCGGGATCGGCGATGATCGGCGCAAATCGCCCGCTCGAGGCGCGCCCGCGCACCTCGACCTCCATCCCCGCCGTCAGGTTGGGCGGCAGATCCGGTAGGACCATGACGTAGACTCCGGCGGTCTCATCCTGGACGAAGAGGGCCCACGACGCCGAATTGAAGAATGTGACCACGCCGCGCAAGTGAACCCGGTAGGGCGGGATCGGGCCAGGCAGCAGCGCGTCGATCTGCTCGACGCGTGTCAGCGTCGGCAGACCGGCGGGCGGCTCACGGGATACCGGAGCTCCAAGCGACCCCATCAGGTCCGCGCTCCTGGTCATCTGAATACGGGCCTGGATCAGCGCGCCGGTCAGGCTGTAACGGTTCTGGACAATTCCGCCGACGCGGCCGCTTTGGCCAACCAGCAGCAGAAACTCGGGGTCGACGCCCGCCGCGGGAATGGCGAGCAAGCGCACGCCAGCGCTGTCCAGGTCCAACGCCGTCTCCAGGTCGCTGTCCACGGTCAAGGCGCGCACCGTGGCCGGGAATTCGACGTACTGGTGTTGCCACCGGCCCCCCAGGATCTCGCGTGCGGTGACGGGCTTGGGCCGCGGGATGCGGCCCATCCCGTACGGGTGGGCGGATGAGGCGCGAATCATCGGCGCGCCGTCCGCGTACGCCGTGGTCCCTTCGACCTCGACCACCTGATCTCGACCCAGAATCGGGTCCAACTGCGGCAGATCCACCCGTACGGCCGCCGTCGAGTCTTGCAGGAAGAAGCCATCCGGGTTGTCGTAGTTGATGTAGAGCACAACACCGCGGAGCCGCGCGGGGAGCCCGCGGCGACACTCAGCCGGCGAAAGCTGCCGGATCTCGGCGACGGTCTGGAGCAGCTTGGGCGGGCGGTTCAGCCGCGCCACAACGAAGGCCGCCGCCGCAACAGCCACTGCCGCGGCGCAGGCCAGGAGTATCACCTTCCGAACGCGCGCAGAGCTCAACCGCATGAACAGGTTCCGTAGAACATATCGGCAGGAATTTTGAGGAACTGAGTGGACCTCGGCCCGGATGTTTCACCACGATCGTAGCGAGGCGCAACGAGAGGGCTCGAGATACACGGCGCGCTCGCGGCCGGGCCAGTCACCCGGCGGCCCCGGGCTCTCTGGCCCGCGGCCCGCGGCGTGTCCTACAATCAAACCAAGGCCGGGCGCGTAGCTCAGGTGGATAGAGCATCGGCCTTCGGCCGCGGCTGGCGGCGCGCCGGTCAGGCGGCGTTCGGCCGCACTTCGGGTTGAGGCGCCCGTGCCCGGCAGAACAGGTTGTCCAGCGCGCACACGCCCCCGCCGGCCAGCATCAGGCTGAGGTTCGCCACCAGGAGCGTCAGCGCGTACTCATAGCCCCCCGCTGGCAGGAAGAAGCCGTGCTTGACGTGGACGGCCAGCACGGCGACGGCCATGTTGATCGCCAGCAGCGCCGCGGCCCAGCGCGTCAGCGCGCCCAGGATCAGCGCGATCCCGCCGAGGAACTCCACCAGCGTCACCACCACGGCCGACACGCTCGCCAGCGGAATGCCCGCCCCGACCAAGTACTGAGCGAAGCCGTGGAAACCGTACACAAATAGCTTCTGGCTGCCGTGAACCAGAAACACCACACCCACGATCCAACGCAGGGCGGCGATGCCGATACCCTGCCACCTCCCATCACAGCGCTCCATTTCGCCTCCTCGCAGAAGTAGTTCAAATCTCCATGCGGCCGCGGCGCGGCGTCAGGCGCTTCCGACGCCGAAGCCTACAGCTCCCGGGCCAGCTCCAGGGCTTCGATCAGCCCGCGCAGCCGCCGGGCTCCCAGCCAGCCCAGGCGGTCGCGCATGGCGTCCGCCACCGTCCGGTCCACTCGCTTCACGGCCTCCAGGCCCCCCTGCGCGATGCGCACCGTGATCACGCACCGCTCCTAACGCTTCGCGGCCGGCTCGGCTTCGACGGCGGCGTCGCTGTCGCGCCGGAAGAGGCTGGCGGCGAGGTAGTCGTGGTGCATGCGCGCGATCACTTCGAGCTCTATCCGCTTGGGACAGACCACTTCGCACTCGCCGATGTTGGTGCACTGTCCGAAGGCCTCGCGGGTCATCTGCGCCACCATGGCCCGGGCGCGGCCGTCGCGCTCAAGCTCGCCGTGAGGGAGCAGGCCGAGGTGGGCGATCTTGGCGCCGGTGAACAGCGCGGCGGAGGCGTTGGGGCACTGCGCCACGCAGGCGCCGCAGCCGATGCAGGCCGCGGCGTCCATGGCGCGCTCGGCCTTCTCCTTGGGCACGGGGATCGAGTTCGCCTCGGGCGCGCTCCCGGCCGAGACGGAGATGTAGCCGCCGGCGGCAATGATGCGGTCCAGGGCGCCGCGGTCCACCACCAGGTCCTTCACCACCGGGAAAGCGCGGGCGCGCCAGGGCTCAAGATACAGCACGTCGCCGTCGTGGAAGTGGCGCATGTGAAGCTGGCACAGGGTGACACCCTTGAGCGGACCGTGCGCCCGGCCGTTGACCATGCAGCCGCACATGCCGCAGATGCCCTCGCGGCAGTCGTTGTCGAAAGCGATCGGCTCCTCTCCCCGCCCGATCAGGCCCTCGTTGACGACGTCCAGCATCTCCAGAAACGACATGTGCTGGCTGATGCCGGTGGCCTGGTAGCGCACCATGCGGCCGCGGTCGCGCGCGTTCTTCTGCCGCCAGACGTAGAGGGTGAGGTTCATTTATAGCTCCGTTGCACCGGCTTGACGTAGTCGAACGCCAGCGGTTCCTTGTGCAGAGCGGGCGCGTTGCCCGGGCCACGGAACTCCCAGGCGGCCGCGTAGCTGTACTCGGCGTCGTTGCGCAGCGCCTCGCCGTCGGGCGTCTGGTATTCCTCGCGGAAATGGCCGCCGCAGGATTCGTTGCGGCCGAGCGCGTCCCGGCACATCAGCTCGGCCAGCTCGAAGAAGTCCGCCACGCGGCCGGCCCTCTCGAGCTGCTGGTTGAAATCGCCCTCCTCGCCGGTGACGCGCACCTCGCGCCAGAACCGTTCGCGCAGCTCGGGAATCTGCTCCAGCGCGTGCCGCAGGCCCGCGGCATTGCGGGCCATGCCGCAGTACTCCCAGACGAGCTTGCCCAGCTCGCGGTGGAACGAATCCACGGAGCGGGTCCCCCGGACGCCCAGGAGGCGCTGGATGTTCGCGCGCACCTCGCCTTCGACCTCGCCAAACGCCCCGTGGCTGGCATC
>JBEKLW010000546.1:0-3931 GCA_050008815.1 Bryobacteraceae bacterium | reverse complement strand
ATGACGGAAGCCAGATGGCTACCACATCCACCACGACCTGGGGCATGACGACCTCGACCACATCCACCACGACCTATGGCATGACGACCTCGGCCACGGTGTCCAACACGACCGGCGGGAAAACGACAACGACCACGAGCAATCACAAGACGGGCCAGGCCGCAGCAGCCGGAGCCAACCAGGGCTGCGACTGGAACCCCTTCTCAGGCAACGGCTGTGTGTGGAAAGCACCTGAGGCTCTGGTGACTGTCGCCGGCTCAGCTGCCGACGCCGGAAAGGAGTTTTTCGAGAAGGCCAGGGATGTCACCGCCCGTAACCTCACCGACTTGGCCGAGGGGATGGGCAAATGGGGGCCGCCGGACATTGGCGCGTGGGTCGCCGCCAATACGAAGGATCTGTCCCATCTGACCAAGTACCTGGGCATCGCCGGACTGGCGATCCAGGCGTACGGCGTTGCCCAGAAGTTCATGACCGAGGGCCCGGAGGCGGCCTTCAAGGAGGCTATCATCTACGCGGTGTCGGACGTCGCTGCCGCCGTCGTTGGCGGGGTATGCGAGGCTGCCACGGCACCCGAAACGGTGGGGCTCTCCACGTTCGGCTGCATAGGACTATCGGTCGGCACAGGGTATGCATACGAACAGGCCATGCGCATGATGCTTGAGAATACGGGTGGAAATGGAGGCGGCTTCTAGGACCAGGCGCAGCCGCGGACGGTGGTTACGGCCGCGGGTCCGCAACTCGAAGTCGCTTGGAGACGCAGCCTCCGATCGCCACAGCCCCAATCCCCAGGAGAATCGCGTATGTGGGACGTCATCGACACCATCGGCGTAGTCGTCGTCATGTGTTTCCTCGCCTACTTCTGGTGGACAGCAAGCCGGACGGTCCTGGACTTCAGCGGAAGGGTGTCCCATGAGGAGCGGGTGCGGGGCTGGACAAGGATGGCCATTGCTGCCGGCATTGCAGCGTTGCTCGGCGGGCTGGTACTCCTTGTCCAACACCTGGTCACGGGACACTAGTGCTGGCATTGGCATCCCGAACTGCCCGCTAGATCCCATAGCTTCTTGTCAAGCCTCGAGGCCCCATTTTGGGTCGAAGTCCTGGCCGTTGCGCCAGACTTGGGAATGATGGCCTGATTTGGCCCCACGGCGACGTCGTCTGGCAGCACCGGCCCCGCCCCTACCGACCAGTGTCACCTATACCTACGATCTCGCCGATAGATTGATCTCCATAGCCGCTCCCTCGGGCTCGACCACGAGCTTCACCATCGATGCCCTCGGCCGTCACGCGAGCCAGACGATCAGCGGCAGTCCGGTCTCGAGCTACTCGTATCTGGGTAACAGCGACATCGTGGTCGCCATCAAATCTGGCTCCACGACCACCATTAGCGCCATCGATGCCCTGGGCAGCCGGGTCGCGACATCGAGCGGTGGTGCCTTCGGCTATCTATTGGGCGATCTCCACGGCAACCAGGCCGCCGCGTTCAACCAGGCCGGCACAGCCGTGAGTGACGCCTTCGCCTACGACGCCTGGGGAGTGGTGGTGGCAAGCGTGACATCGGCCCTGCCAACCCCATGGCGCTACCAGGGCCGGATGCTCGAGTCGGCCGCCGGAACCCCGGACCTCTACGACTTCCAGGCCCGTTCCTACAACCCGGCTCTGGGCACCTTCACCAGCCTGGACTCCAAGCTCGGCTCGGCCCAGAACACGGCGCTTCTCAACGGCTACCTCTACGCCAACGCCAACCCTGCGACGCTCGTTGATCCGGATGGCCATTCCGCCACGGACTGCCCGGTCTTCTACTGCGGCACCGCAGCGCAGAAGGCCGCCAACGCCGCCGCGGACACTTCGGAGATCGCTGAGGAGAACGCTCGGGCAAACGCCCGGGCTCAGGCGAATCAGGCGGCGGGTTGTCCGGTTCAGTACTGCGGCACCGAGGACCAGAAGGCCGCCAACGCCGCCGCGGACACCGCGATGCAAAAGGCGATGGAGGAGATCGCACAGCAGAATGCCGCGCAGGCTGCCGCGGAGGCGGAGAGACAGAGACAAGCCGCATGGGACGCCGCCCATCGCGACTGCGGCTTCGCCAACTTGGGCTGCTTCGACCCTGGCCAGGCTGTGAGCAACATCGCAGGAACGGCCAACCAGGCCTGGCAGAACACGGGCGGAGCCGCCGTCAATGCGGTGTGCAGCAGTTCGCTCGCCTACACCCCCGCCGCAATGGGCATGTGTTTCGACGTCCAGAATCCCGGCGCGGCACTCGTTCTTGGGACAACAGCCGGCCTGTGCGCCGCCGGACTCCTTGCGGGCGGGCAAGCGGAGTTCTGCCTCCCGTTGGCGGGAGTTGCCGCCTATACCGCGGGTAACTGGGCCAACAACATCCTAACGAAGGGCGACTTGAGTCCCACAGATGGATGGCGGTGGCAGGATGCTGCCATCACGGCGGCCGGGGTGACCGCCGTGGGGTTGCTGCCGGAGAGCTTGGCGGTACGAACGGTGGGCGGTGTCGCGATTGCCACGGGCGCGGCGATGGGGATCGGCGGCGCCGCTGGCTTTGGCTCGGACGTCGCCAGCCAGATAGTGGCAAATGGCGGCGTCAAGAACATCAACTGGACGCACGCATTGTGCCAGGGAGCGGTTGGAGCATACTCGGGGGCGTACGTGGCCGGCTCGCTCACAGGCAACCAAGCGGTAGCCAACTTGGAGAAAGGCGCGGTTTGGGGCGCCGGCACCGCCGTTTTCGGCGCGGGCTTCTGTTCGCAAGCTAGGTAGGAGAAGAAGGAGATGGACCCGACAGCTCGGGATATCGCCCTCGTGCTCATCGGCTTCTTGCCGCTCACCCTGGGCGGATGGGTACTGCTGATGGTCTTTGCAGGGCTTCTGAAGGACGAACGCGATCAACCGGCGTGGTATCGCTGGTTGGCGCCAATTCTGCTTCGCCGGGGTCGCCCCACGCCCAGCCTGAATGGCGCTGGCATGACGGTCTTTCTTCTTGGGGTGCTCAATCTCTGTCCTGTCCTGATCCTAGTCGACGCTGTTGTGAGGGGCATCCCGTTCCAGATACTGGCCGTCGTCCTGGCATACCTGTTGGTCGAGGCGGTGCTGGTGGTGCAGCTCTTCAGAGGCGTCCTGGCCGCCTGGCGACGCGGCAGGCAGTAGCGGAGGGCGAGTGTCGTGCGAGCCAGAGATGGCGTCCTGACCCGGGCCTGCAGGGTCGTTGGCCACGGCTGCCGTGCATGCTCGACAGTCACCGTGGGCCGGGGTTCGGAAGTCAGATCGAAGCGGCCTGTGAGGAGGACGACGCCAAATGGTTGACGTAGCCCACTTTCTCTGGTGGCTCCTGATCTATGGCTTTGGGCTCCTGATGGCGTTCGCCTTCGAGTTGCGCGCCGCGGCAAGTCTGGGTCGCGTGCCCGTGTCCCGACTGCTGATCTTCGCCTACCGCGACGTGGCCCGTGTGGTCAAGAGCCGGACGTCAGCGCTCCTGTATCTCCTGCTGTTGACCGGGCTGCAGTGCTTCCTGCTTCGGGAGGTGCTCACTCAGGACGTCCTCTACAAGCTCATGGCAGTGACCTTCATGCTGGTCGAAGCCGGGCTTGGAGTGTTGATCTGGCGAGGCACGAGAGGGGCCGACATCGGCGGGGTGACGCCGGACGAGGATCGATCAGCCTGATGGGGCGAGAGGGCCGCGGCTCGAGAAGGCGGCCACGGTCGCGAGGCATCGACCATCCTCGCCGTACGGGTGTTCATCTCCGCCCATCGACAGGGGCCAGTTGAGGCCAGCACAGTGGAGCCAGTTGAGACTGGCATTCCCATGGCCGCCTTCAACGGCTCGGGCACGCCATCTGACCCAGCCACGATCTCGGGGACACCGGCCCCGCCCCTACCGACCAGTGTCACCTATACCTACGATCTCGCCGATAGATTGATCTCC
>JBEKLW010000545.1:0-3347 GCA_050008815.1 Bryobacteraceae bacterium | reverse complement strand
TGGCCCATCTGCCCGCCATTCTACCTGGAGCGGAGCGGGGAAGCCGCGGAGGAGCGGACTGGGAAGGCTGCCGGGGAGCCGGGCGCCGGGGCGACGGAACGTGCTCCGGCGCCCGCCCCGCGCGACCGGGAAGATCCTGGGCCGCCGGCATTGAGGCACGGCATACCGCCGAAACGCCCTGGCGTCGAAAGCCAGGAGGAAGAACCGTCCTCCGCTGCGCCGGTCGAGCCCGCGGCCGAGCCCGCGGCCGACCCCCTGCTCGAGAAAGCCCGCCAGGCGGCGGAGTCCTTTTCCGAGGGGCTTCCCAACTACTACTGCGCGCAGTACATGGCCAGATTCGAGAGCACCTCGCGCCCTGTGAATTGGAAACCTCTGGATGTGGTCTCGGCGAATGTGGTCTATGAGAACGGCCGGGAGAGCTACCGCGACCTGGCGGTCAACGGAAAGCCGACCGGCAAGAAGTTCGAGGAGTTGGGCCGGGCGTGGTCCACGGGAGAGTTCGGCTCGTGGCTGCGCGATCTGTTCTCGCGCGCGACCGCCGCGGACTTCCGCTTCCGCGGGAATTCGAGTACATCCGGAACGGCGGCGCGGGTCTACGACTTCGAAGTCGAGCGCGACTCTTCCCACTGGCGCGTCCAGGCGCCGTCGCAGTCCATCCATCCGGCCTACAAAGGCTCCGTCTGGATCGAACCCGAGAGCGGGCGGGTACTCCGGCTCGAAATCCAGGCCCGGTTGCTGCCGGAAGAGTTCCCGATCGACGTGGTGGAGTCCGTCATCGACTATGCAAGCGTCCGCATAGGAAGCGGACAGTTCCTGCTGCCGGTGCATGCGGAGAGCCTGAGCTGCCAGCGCGGCACCCAGAACTGTTCCCGGAACACGATCGACTTCCGCAATTACCACAAGTACGAGGCGGAATCCAGCATCACCTTCGACACCCCCGCGCGCTGAGGGGTGATCCGTTTCCGGGACACGTTGCGCGAACCCGGAACAGGCCTCCGTGTTTGCAGGGCGCGGCGAAGCGGTGCGACACTGGCCCAGGTGGAGGGCTTTGTCTCAATGAAACTTGCATACCTTGCTCTGGCGGCCGCCTTGACGTTCTGCCTGGCCGGCTCGCTCGCTGGGCAGCAGCCGCCGGCCAAGAAGCGGGTCCTGTTCATCGGTGAGTCGCAGGGATTCCAGCACGACTCAGTCTCCTACGCGGCCGGCACCATCTGGAAGCTGGGCCACGACACCGGCCTGTGGGAGACCTACATCCGCACCGACACCCAACTGGTCACGAAGAAGCGGCTCGGTTTGAACGCCAAGAATCTGGGCTACTTTGACGCGGTCATCTTCTACACCAGCGGCGAGCTGCCCATGGACGACTCGCAGCGGGCCGACCTGCTCTCCTTCGTCCGTGACGACGGCCGGGGCTTCATTGCGGCCCACAGCGGCAACGACACGTTCTACAAGTGGGGGGAATACGGCGACATGGTCGGCGGGTACTTCGATCAGCACCCCTGGGGCACGTTCGACGCGCCTTTCGTGGTGGAAGACGCCAGCTTCCCCGGCATGCAGTACCTGCCCGGAGCGTTCACGATGCGCGACGAGATCTACCAGAGCCGGGACTTCTCGCGGGGAAAGGTTAGGGTGCTCCTGCGGCTGGATGAGAACCAGCTCGACTACAGCGTCCAGAACATCCACCGCACGGACCGCGATTTCGCGGTCATCTGGGCGCGCAACTACGGCAAGGGCCGCGTGCTCTACAACGGCCTGGGCCACGTCGAGGCGGTCTGGGACCGGCCCGACATCCAGAAGATGTGGATCGAGCACATGAAGTGGGTGCTGGGGTTAATCCCCGGCGACGCCACGCCGCGGCCGAAGCCGGGGAACTAGCGCCGCACCGCCAGCACCAACTTCACCAGTTGGTGCTAGACCGGTAGCTCCCGCACCGCGGGTTGGACATCGCACTACTCCGCCGGGAGCAGCCCCTGCTCGCCCACCGACATCCGTCCCAACTGCCCGCAGGCCGCGTAGACGTCCTGCCCGCGCGGCTTGCGGAGGAAGCACGGCATGGCCCGCCGCACGATCTCCTGAAACGCCAGCACGCGTTCCGGCGGGGGCGGCTGGAAGGGGATCTCCGGGCCGGGGTTGAGCGCGATCAGGTTGACCTTCGCCTTGAGGTTGGCCAGCAGGCGGACCAGGCGGCGCGCGTCGGTGTCGCTGTCATTGACACCCTGGAGCAGCACGTACTCGAAGGAGAGCCGCTCCCAGGGGCGCAGCGGGTAGGCGCTGGCGCCGGGTCTCCTCGGTCGAGGCGTTCAGCGAGATGGCCAGCTTGGGACGCACCGCCTCGCGGCCCAGCTCGGCGATCTGGGGCGCGATGCCGGCGGTCGAGAGTGTGATCCGCCGCGGCGAGATGCCGACGCCACCCGCGTCCGTCAGGATCCGCGTGGCCTTGAGGACGCTGGCCAGGTTCAGCAACGGCTCTCCCTGGCCCATCAGGACGACATTCAGCCGTTCGCCATCCGCCGCCGCCCGGCTGTCTCGCGCCGCCACGAGCACCTGCCCCACGATCTCGCCGGCGGTGAGGTTGCGCTCGAAGCCCATCCGCGCCGTCATGCAGAACCGGCACCCCAGGGCGCAGCCGATCTGGGTCGAGACACAGACGGTCTGCCGCAGCTCCTCGGGCATCAGAACGGTTTCGACGGTCTTCCCGTCCTGGAGCCGCAGCAGGTAGCGGTAGGTGCCGTCGCTCGAGTCGTAGCGGTGTTCGATCGCGGGCAGCCCGAGCGGGTGGCGGGCCGCCAGCTCGCGCCGCAGGCTCAAGGGCAGGGTCAGGATCTCGCTCCAGTCGGCGCGGCGCTCCCGATAGAGCGCCTCATAGATCTGGCGGGCCCGGTAGCGCGGCTGTTCGGCGCCCAAAAGTTGTTGAATCTCTTGGACTTCCAGCCCCAGAAGCGCGGCCATGCCTTCAGTCTAGCTCGTAATCCGTCCGTAAGCCCGCACGGCTCCTGTTGTGGCGCGAGCTTCAGCTTGCAGCGTCGGCTTCAGCCGACGTCTTCCCCGGCCTGTCCCCGCACTCGCCCTGCGTCGCCAGGAGTGGCGACGCGGCAGGCAGGAGTGCCCGCGCTACGGCGAGCGCCGGCTCCACCCGAGGGGTGGATGCCGCATTCCGGCGCACCGCCCCCGTCGTTTGAGTCCGTGTCCGCTGCGCGCTCTTACGGACGGATTACGGTCTAACATCCAGGCGGCCAGCGGCCTCAGCCCGCCGCTCAGACGTGGGAGAATGGGAGCCAAGCCGGCTGGTTCCCGCGACAGCTATGACAGATTCGGCCCTCAGCACCGGGGAAGTCCAGAGGACCGTC
>JBEKLW010000544.1:0-2507 GCA_050008815.1 Bryobacteraceae bacterium | reverse complement strand
CGAGGGCCTTCCGCGCCGTTCCGACCGGGGCGAAGCAGTACGCCTCGGACGGCCGCATCGCCCAAATCGCGAGCCTGTTCGCGAACCTATACCGCGAGCCGGACGTGACGAAGCACGCGCCGGTGGCGACCGTGCCCTTCGAGACGCGGCTGGAGGTGATCTCGGAAGCCGATCAGAACGAGCGGCCCTGGATCCAGGTGCGGCTGGTGGATGGCCGCGTCGCCTGGCTTCAGCAGGGCGATGCGGCATTCGATCCTCCCAAGCTGCCGGTGAGCGCGCTGGCGGAGTTCGCGCGTAGATTCCTCGGCCTGCCATATCTTTGGGGCGGCACCTCGACCTTCGGGTACGACTGCTCCGGGTTTGTGCAGATGCTCTACCGCCGCGCCGGCGTGCTGCTGCCGCGCGACGCACAGCCGCAAGCCGGCTGGGAAGGGCTCACGCGGGTCGAGCGGAACGACCTCCGGCCTGGCGACTTGGTCTACTTCGGCGCCTCGGAGCGCACGATCACGCACACCGGCCTCTACCTGGGCGACGGGCAGTTCATCAGCGCCACGGTGCATGAGCGCCCGGTGGTACGCATCGACCGCCTGGCTGATCCGTTCTGGACGAAGCTCTACGCCGGCGCCCGGAGGCTGAAGTGAGGCGCCGGGATTGGATGAAGGCCGTCGGCGCAGTTGCGGCGCTCCGGCCCGCCGCTGGGGCCGCAGAGGCCGCAAGCGCTGGCATCGAAACCACGATCCTACGACTGAAGCTGAAGCACACCTGGACGACCACCTACGCCTCGGACCAGTTCCGCGAGACGCTCGAAGTGCGCTACACGCGCGACGGCGTCACCGGGGTCGGCGAGGGCGCCCCCATCGTCATCTACCACGAGAACGCCCCGGGCGCCCAGGCCGCGGTGAAGTCCGTCGAGCCGTATCTAACGGCGGCGAACCCGTTGGAGTTCTCCAAGGTCATGGCGGAAGTGTTCCGCCGCGTCGAGGGTCAGTGGGCCGCCAAGGCCGCCATCGACATCGCGCTGATGGACTGGGTCGGCAAGAAACTCGGCGTGCCGCTCTACCGCTACTTCGGCCTGGATGCGCGCGATGCGCCTCTGACCACGTTCTCGATCGGCATCGACACCCCCGAGGAGACGCGCCGGAAGGTGCGCGAAGCCGGGCCGTTCCCCGTGCTCAAGATCAAGGTGGGGCTCGACACGGACGAGGCGACCATCGAAGCCGTCCGCAGCGTCACGGACAAGCCGCTGCGCGTCGATGCCAACGCCGGCTGGAAGGATCGAGAAGCGGCGCTCCGGAAGATCCTGTGGCTGGAGAAGCAGGGCGTCGAGTTCGTCGAGCAGCCGATGCCGCCCGAGATGGCCGAGGACATCCGCTGGCTGCGCCGGCGCGTCCACCTGCCGATCATCGCCGACGAGGCCTGCCTGCGCCCGGCGGACGTTCCGAAGTGCGCCGGCGTCTACGACGGCGTGAACATCAAGCTCGACAAGTGCGGCGGCCTGCTCGAGGCCTGCAAGATGATCCAGATTGCCAAGGCGCTCGGTCTTAAGACCATGCTGGGTTGCATGGTCTCGAGTTCGATCTCGGTGACGGCGGCCGCGCACCTGTCGCCGCTGGTCGATTACGCGGACCTGGACGGCAACCTGCTGATCGCCAACGACCCCTACCGTGGCGTGCGCGTCGAGAACGGCAAGCTGATTCTGCCCGACGGCCCCGGCCTGGGCCTCAGGCCGGCGTGATCGCGCCGGGCTCCGCCGGCACGTCCGGGGCCTGCAAGGCGCGCGCGGTGTGATCGAGGCTCTCGAGGCGGTCCAGCTCCTGCGCCGAGGCGGCTTCGAGCTCCTTGAACCGGCGCGCGCTCACCAGCACGCGGGCCTCGAGCGATCCCACGGCGTTGTTATAAGCCGCGACCGCACGGTCAAGGCCTCTCCGCAGCTCTTCGAAGTGCCCGCCCAGCGTGCACAGCCGGTCGTAGAGCTCCTTGCCGAGGTCGGAGATCCGTTGCGCATTCTCGGCCAGCTTCTCCTGCTTCCAGCCGTAGGCCACCGCCTTTAGGAGCGCGATCAGAGTGGTGGGCGTGGCCATCACCACCCCCGCGCCAATGCCGCACTCGATCAGGTCCGGCTCCTGCTCGAGCGCCGCGCTGAAGAAGACCTCACCCGGCACGAACATGACCACGAATTCCGGCGTCTCGGTGAACTGCTGCCAGTAGGCTTTGGCGCCGAGCCGCCCGATGTGCGCCCGCACCTGCGCACCCAGCCCCAGGCGGCGCATCAGCGTCAGCCAGGCTACCCCCCTCTTTTGGAAAGGGTGAAGCTGCCCGCAAAATCCGGGCGGTGTAGAAAATGCCCCAGAGTTCCCGGTGTCGTGGATGGAGGACACGATCCGGGCCAAGTCCTCTGGGGCGGTGATTTGTACGTCGAAGTCCTTTTCGGGGTGAGAATCCAAAAGCCCGCGTACCAGTTCGCTACCGGGTACTGCTGAGCCAGCAGCTCCAATCCATGCCAGTAC
>JBEKLW010000543.1:0-2508 GCA_050008815.1 Bryobacteraceae bacterium | reverse complement strand
CCACATGCTGCCGCCGGTTCCTGCCGAGGCGCCCGAGTTCGTACGCACGGTGACGGCGGAGATCATTGCAGGACGCGGAGAGTCGCTGCCGGTCTCCCTGCTGCCGGTCGATGGCACTTGGCCCACGGGCACGACGAGGTGGGAGAAGCGGAGCATCGCGGAGGAGATCCCGGTCTGGGATCCTGAAACCTGCACCCAATGCGGCGAATGCTCGATGGTCTGCCCGCATGCGGTCATCCGCATAAAGGCCTACGCACCGGCTCTGCTCGCAAACGCCCCGCCGACCTTCAAGTCGATCGACGCGAAGGGCAAGGAGTTCGAGGGCATGAAGTTTACCCTCCAGGTCTCCTCCCTGGACTGCACGGGATGCGGCGTCTGCGTGAGCGCCTGCCCGTCATTCAAGAAGGTGAACGGGGAAAAGACTGACAGAAAGGCGATAAACTTGGCTCCCCAGCTTCCGATCCGCGATCAGGAAGCGCAGAACTTCTCGTTCTTTCTCTCCCTGCCTGAGGTGGATCCGAAGCTGATCAAGCGCAACACCATCAAGGGCTCCCAGTTCATCCAGCCCCTGTTCGAGTTTTCCGGCGCCTGTGCCGGCTGCGGTGAAACGCCGTACGTGAAGCTCATGAGCCAGCTCTACGGAGACAGGGCCGTCATCGCCAACGCCACGGGCTGCTCGTCGATCTACGGCGGAAACCTTCCTACGACGCCCTACACGAAACGCGCCGACGGGCGCGGCCCTTCGTGGTCGAACTCTCTCTTCGAAGACGCGGCGGAGTTCGGATTCGGCATGAGGCTCACCTCGGACAAGATGTTCGAGTTCGGCAATGAGCTCATCGACGCCATCGTGGCTTCCGGAAAATCTGCTGCACCGCTGGCGCTCCTCCAGCAGATCCGCTCCGCGGACCAGTCCACGCAGGAAGGAATCGAGGCCCAGCGCGCACGGGTCGCGGACCTCAAAAAGGCGCTTGCAAAGCCCGGCTCCGACAACGAGAAGCGTCTCCTCGCTGCGGCGGACTTCTTGTTGAAGAGATCTGTGTGGGTCGTCGGCGGTGATGGCTGGGCGTATGACATCGGGTACGGAGGCCTTGATCACGTGATCGCCTCCAACCGCAAGGTGAACATCCTCGTGCTCGACACCGAGGTGTACTCGAACACCGGCGGCCAGATGTCGAAGGCGACCCCCGTCGGGGCGATTGCGAAGTTCGCAGCGGGCGGCAAGCCGATCGGCAAGAAGGACCTCGGGATGATGGCGATGGCCTACGGCAGCGTCTACGTCGCCCGGGTGGCGTTCGGTGCGAACAGGATCCAGACCATCAGGGCCTTCAACGAGGCGGACGAGTACGACGGCCCCGCCCTCATCATCGCCTACAGCCACTGCATCAACCACGGCTACGACCTGCGCAAGGGCATCAGCCAGCAGAAGCTCGCCGTCGAGTCGGGTGCGTGGACCCTGTTCCGCTACAACCCGAAGCTGAAGGCGGAAGGCAAGAACCCGCTGATCCTCGACTCCCGGGAGCCGACGGCGGATATCGCCGATTACATGTACAACGAGATCAGGTTCCGGGCCCTCAAGCAGTCCGGCCCCGAGAGGGCGGCCCAGCTCCTGGAGGTCGCGCGCAAGGACGCGAAGGAGCGGTACTCGTTCTACAAGTACCTGGCGGATCGGCCGTCATAGCGTGCTGACCTGGGAGTCCCTGGCGGAGCGTCGCATGCCTCCTTGGTACGAGGATGCAAGGCTGGGGATCATGATCCAATGGGGGCCGTATGCCGTTGCGGACTGGTCACCCGCAGCCGGGGAACCGCTCAAGGTGATCGCCGGGCACTGGGGACGGCGGGGACGGTACGACGCGTTCGCGCGAGAGTTCCGCCAGGGGCTGCGCGAGTGGGACCCGGCGGGCATCCTCGGCGCTGTCGCGGCGAGCGGCGCGCGCTACCTCGTCGTATCCGCGAAGCACCACGATGGGTTTGCGCTCTGGCCCGCGCGGACGAAGAATCCGCGCAAGCGCGGATGGCAGGTGTCGCGCGACGTGGTGGGCGAGCTCGCCGGGGGTGCACGCGCGCTCGGCCTGAGATTCGGCCTGTACTATTCTGCGGGCCTGGATTGGACCTTCGGCGGCACGCCGGCCAGCGGCCCCGCCGGCCTGGCTTCGGCAATCCCCCGCACGCGAAGCTACGCGGCGTACGTCGACGCGCAATGGCGGGAGTTGATCTCCCGATACTCACCTTCCATCCTCTGGAACGACGTCGGCAGCCCCGCGGCAGAGGACCTGTTGGCCTTCTTCGCCGACTACTATGAGGCGGTGCCCGATGGCGTGGTGAACGACCGCTTCGGTCAGCCCGAAGCGGAGGAGCCGGGCAGGGGCCGGCTCGGGATCGCACGAGCGCTGCGCCGGCTCTTCGCGCCGCGGGCGCCGCGGCTCTCCCTGCGGGTTGGCGCGACGCTCCCCGTCACGCACGCGGACTACCACACCGTCGATTCCGAGGCGTCTTTCCCTGACCGGGAAG
>JBEKLW010000542.1:0-2511 GCA_050008815.1 Bryobacteraceae bacterium | reverse complement strand
TCATTTTCGCCGTCGTGTTCGGACTGGTCTGGCTGCTGGCTCGGCGCCCTGTCCTCCCGATGCTCGGTTGGGCGCTTCACATCCTCATCGATATTCCCAGCCACAGCATGCGCTTCTACCCCACGCCCTTCGTGTGGCCCGTCTCCGACTACCGTTTCGGCGGCCTCGCCTGGAGCAACCGCTGGTTCATGCTGGCGAACTACACCGCTCTGGCGGTGGTCTGGTTCCTGCTTTGGAGGAGCGCCCGGCGCGCGCGCCGCCTGGCGGCGCCGGCGGCGTCCTATACTAACGAGGGCGAGTCGCATTGAGACCTGCCCGAATAGCAGTCAGCCGGAGGATGCCTTTATGCGGCGCTTCCTTGCGTTCGACATTGAAACCGCCAAAGTGGTGCCCGAGGGCGTTGACGACATCCTGGCGCATCGTCCGCTCGGCATCGCCTGCGCCGCCGCTATCGCAACCGACCTTCCGCAACCGCTGGTCTGGCACGGGCGGGATGAATCCCAGCGTCCCTCCGGCCGGATGACCAGGGACGAGGCGGCCCGGCTCGTCGCCGAGCTTTCCGGCCTCGCCTCCCAGGGCTACACCCTGCTCACCTGGAACGGCCTCCACTTCGACTTCGACGTGCTGGCGGAGGAGTCGGGGCAGGTGAAGGAGTGCGCCCGGCTGGCTGCCGATCACGTCGATATGCTCTTCCACGTGCTCTGCTCGCGCGGCCACCGTGTGAGCCTCCAGAGGGCCGCCGAGGGGATGCGTCTCCCCGGGAAGAAGGCTGGCATTTCGGGAGCGCTGGCTCCGGCAATGTGGGCGTCCGGCCGGCATGACGAGGTTCTCAACTACTGCATCCAGGACGTTCGTCTGACCCTTCAGCTCGCCGAGGCGTGCGAACGCGCTCAGCAGTTGGCCTGGATCACGCAGCGCGGCAGCGCCGGGCAAATGCCCCTCCGCGGTGGCTGGCTCACGGTTCTGGATGCCCGTGCTCTGCCGCTGCCGGACACATCCTGGATGTCGAATCCCCCGTCACGCGATGAGTCCCTGCGCTGGATTCGCGAAGCGGGCATCGCCTGAGCAGCGACCGCCGCTCTCGGCTGCTTACAGCGCCGCCGTCTCGCCCATCAGGTAGCGGTCGATCGAGCGGGCGGCGTCGCGGCCCTCGCGGATGGCCCACACCACCAGCGATTGCCCGCGGCGCATGTCGCCGGCGGCGAACACGCCGGGCGCCGATGACATGTAGCTCTCATCGGTCGCCACGGCGCCGCGCTCGTCGAGCTTCACGCCGAGTTGCTCGATCATGCCGTTGCGCACCGGGCCTGTGAATCCCATCGCCAGCAGGACCAGGTCCACCTCGAGCGTGAACTCGGTCCCCGGGATCGGCTCGAACCGCGGCGGCGGGCCGACACGCACGGCGTGCAGCGTCTCGACGTGGCCGCGCTCGTCGCCCGAGAAGCGCGTCGTAGCCACGGCCCACTCGCGCATGCCGCCCTCCTCGTGCGCGCTCTCGATGCGCAGTTGCAGCGGCCAGAGCGGCCACGGCGTCTGCGGCGCGCGCTCGAGCGGCGGCTCCGGCAGGATCTCGAACTGGTACACCGAGGCGGCCTTCTGGCGGTGGCAGGTGCCCAGGCAGTCGGCGCCGGTGTCGCCGCCACCGATGATCGCCACCCGCTTGCCGGTGGCCAGCAACGCCGACTTGCCATTGATGCGATCGCCGGCGCACAGCCGGTTCTGCACCGGCAGGAACTCCATGGCGAAGTGAATGCCGTTCAATTCGCGGCCCGGCACGCGCAGATCGCGCGGCTGCTCGGCGCCGCCCGCCAGCAGGATGGCGTCGAATTCCTTGCGCAGGTCCTCGACGGCGACGTTCACGCCCACGTGCGCGCCGGTCTCGAAAACAATGCCCTCGGCGCGCAGGATCTCGAGGCGCCGGTTGAGGATGCCCTTCTCGAGCTTGAAATCCGGGATGCCGTAGCGCAGCAGGCCCCCTACGCGGTCGGCCTTCTCGAAGACGGTCACCGCGTGCCCGGCGCGGTTCAACTGCTGCGCGGCGGCCAGGCCGGCCGGGCCGGAGCCGATGACGGCCACACGTTTGCCCGTGCGCGCCGGCGGCGGCTCCGGCCGCACCCAACCCTCGCGGAAAGCGCGCTCGATGATGGCATTCTCGATCTGCTTGATGGTCACCGGCGGCTCGTTGATGCCCAGCACGCAGGCCGCTTCGCACGGAGCGGGACAGACTCGCCCGGTGATCTCCGGGAAATTGTTGGTCGAATGCAGCGTCCGGATGGCCTGCTGCCAGCGGTCGCGGTAGACCAAGTCGTTGAAGTCCGGGATGACGTTGTTCAGCGGGCAGCCAGTGTGGCAGAAGGGCACGCCGCAATCCATGCAGCGCGCCGCCTGCCGCTCGAGCCTCGCCTCCGGGAGCGGCTCGTAGATCTCGAAGAAGTCGTTGACACGCTCCTGGACGGGCCGCCGTGGGGCCGCCTCCCGCGGATACTCCAGAAACCCGGTGGTCTTACCCAT
>JBEKLW010000541.1:0-2527 GCA_050008815.1 Bryobacteraceae bacterium | reverse complement strand
TGGGACGCGATTGTGAACCATCCCGATCTCGCGGGATTTCTGGTGTTGCTGGTTGCCAGCGCGAAGCCGGCGGTGCGTGTCGCAGGCCGGACGATCAAGGCTGTCATCAGCAAAGAGGACGGGTTCACCACACTTGAATTTGGCAGCCCCGTTTCCATCGCCGCAGGAGAAAGCTGCACCATCGCGTAGCTGTTGGTGTCCAATTCACACCGCACCGTCAGCCCCGTGTCGGTGGTCGTAGCGCTGATCAGATCGACGATGACGTCGGATTGCCAGGCTTTCGCGGCGTAGCTCGTGAGCCGCTGTGAAGTCGCGACATTGTTCTTGGTGCCATCATTTTTGGCGACATCGTTCATCGGTCCGATCCCCGTAAAAAATTTCGCCGGACCATACGGGGCCGCCGCCGCGACTTCGACCAGCCCTGAGGCGACCAGCGCGAGGCCGGCCGCCAGCGCCAGAGCAAGTATCCAGTTCCAGCGGAGCGCGGGGCGGGCCGGGACGATCTGGCGTGCTTCGGTTTCCCTTCTCAAGAACAACAGCGCCACCGCAGCCGCCAGCAGCACCGCTTCGGACGCAAAAACTGTTGCGCGGGAGGCGCTTCCAGCCAGCAGAAGGAGGAAGTAGACCACCGAGGCAATCCCCATGCCGAGGCCCGCGCCGAGCGCGCCTTCGACCAGAAGACCGGCCCACCCCGGCGCCATCCGGCGCAGGGGCAACACGGCCCGGACACCGCACCAGCCGGCGGCCACGGGCAAGCCGAAGACCAGGGCGGCCCAGATCAACGCACCCTCCGGTACAGCACGACGCCGCTGCCGTAGTCGGCCGCGACGGCCAGGCGATTCTCAGCGGCCGTGCGCGCCGCGTCCAGGGGACGGAAGAAGTTGCCCAGTACCCAATCCGGCTCGCGGCCGTGCCCAAGCGTTACCAGTGGCCGCGGCGCTACGGCGTACCGCGCCGCGCCGAACACCGCTCCGCCCTCGGGGCTCTCGGGCGGCACATCGGAGAGGTAGCCGACAGTGACATTCGGCGGAATGGCCGCGATCGCGGTGCTGAGCCGCTGCTGGTGCGCCGCGATCTGCATGGAATCGGCGGCCGCCTGGCTGTAGGCCGAAAGAAACTGGTAGTAGTTGAGAGCTCCTGCCATGGCCGCCGCGGACACGATGACCACCACGACGATGGCCCGCGCCGGCGGTGCGGGCATCTGTGCGGTTTTCTCAACAGGCCCGGAACGTTTCTGTTTCGCCAAGCCTCTTATCATACAAGGGGCGTCGCGCCGCAGCAGATTGCTGGTGAAACACCCGGGCTAGTACCGCAGCGTCTTCTCGATCTGCTGCGCGATGTCCTCCGCCTGCGGCAGGATCTCGTTCTCGAGCTGCGGGTTGTACCCGACCCAGGTATCCAGGGCGCCGATGCGGGCCACGGGCGCGTCCAGCGCGTCGAACAACTCGGCGGCGATGCGGGCGGCGATCTCGGCGCCGTAGCCCCAGGAGAGGCAGTCCTCGTGCGCGATCAGGACGCGGCTGGTCTTCCGCACGCTGCGCTCGATGGCCGCCCAGTCGTACGGCGCCAGCGTGCGCAGGTCGATGATCTCGACGCCGACGCCGGGGCTCTGCCGCTCGATAATGGAGGCGGCTTGCAGCGACTTCTGCACCAGCGCGCCGTAGGTGAGGATGGTGAGGTCACGGCCGCCCTTGACCACATTGGCGCGGCCGAAGGGGATCAGGAAGTCCGGGCCGGGGTGGGGCGAGCGGTTGTAGGACTCGCGGTAGAGCCGCTTGTGCTCGAGGAACAGCACGGGGTCGTCGGCGCGCAAGGCCGTGCGCAGCAGGCCGCAGGCGTCCAGCGCATTCGAGGGGAAGACCACTCTTAGGCCAGGGATGTGCGTAAAGGCGACCTCGCCGCACTGGCTGTGGTAGATGGAGCCGCCAGTCAGATACCCGCCGATGGCCACCCGCACCACCACCGGGCAGGAGAACCCGCCGTTGGAGCGCCAGCGCAGGGTGGCCAACTCGTTGCGGAACTGCATCATCGCGGGCCAGATGTAATCGAAGAACTGGATCTCCGGGACTGGCTTCATGCCGCGGGTGGCCATGCCGATGGCGCGCCCGACGATGGCGGCCTCGGCGATAGGCGTGTTGAAGCAGCGCTGGGGGCCGAACTGGATTTGCAGGCCGTGGGTGGTCTTGAAGACGCCACCCTTCCCCTTGCACTCCTGCAAGTTTTCCTGGCGGCTGCAATCGGCCACGTCCTCGCCAAACACAACCAGGTTGGGGTTGCGGCGCATCTCCTCGGCCAGCGTGAGGTTTATCTCGTCCACCATGGTGCGGGGCTCGCCGGAGAACTGCGGCGCGCTCGAGAACGCCTCCGAGGTAGGATCGACCTGGTCGGAGTAGAGGCGCACGAGGGCGGAGCCGCGCGCGGGCGGCTCGGCGCGCAGGGCAGCCTCGGTGGCTTCCTGGATCTCGACGTCGACGTCATGCAGCAGGACCGGAAGCGCGTAGCGGTCCAGCACGGCGAGGGTTTTCAC
>JBEKLW010000540.1:0-2535 GCA_050008815.1 Bryobacteraceae bacterium | reverse complement strand
CCTTCGAGACCACATAGCGGTTCACTCGAATCGGCGCGGCGCGGCCGGCGATCGGGATCTCGAGCACATCCGACTCGGAGGGCACCCAGCCCGAGCCCGGCAGGCAATTCTTGGGCGAGTGCGGGGCCTGGCCGGTACGCTGCGATTTGAAGTAGGCGACAAACAGACTGGCGCCGCGGTTGTGAACGGGGTCGTAATAAGTGCGGGTCAGAAGGTCGTCGGCCCGCAGGATGTCCGCGACTTCCTGCTCGACCACGCCCTCTTGGTACATACTCCAGCCGCCGACTTCGGTGGGGAACTCCGCGAGCGGCCGCCGCAACGGCACGGTCTCGCGCCTCGATATGGCGAACGAACCGAGCAGTTGGGCGGCCAGCACCAGCGTGAGAACGCGCGCGTGCGTGCTCTTCAGGAAGCCGAACCTGCCGTTGCTCCCGGGCATCAGACGGCCTCCCGCTTGCGCGCGCAGACGAAATGGTAAACCCGGTTGACCAGGAAGTGCGTGAGCATGAGCAGCGCCAGGCCGACCATGAAGATCACCCAGCCGGAGGCGGCGTGGAAGACGCCTTCGGCCAGCTCGGGGTTGACCTCGCCGAGCAGGCCGGTGATGGTGACCCGGCTGGAGTTGGCGATGAGCGCGATCGGGACGGCGGCCAGGAGCAGCACCCAGCGCATCCAGACCTTCTTGTCGAACAGATAGGCGTAGACCAGCGAGAGGAACGACAGCGTCAGCAGCGAGCGGATGCCGCTGCAGGCCTCGACCACGGAGAGTCGCTGGCTCGCCAGCTCGAGAATGTTGCCCTCGCGGAGAACCGGCACGCCCAGCAGCGAGAGCGTGGCTTCGGCGATGCTGCTGGCCAGCAGTTGCAGCCGAAAGGTGACCTGGTTGTAGACGATGGCCGGAATCGGGACCATGAAGCACAGCAGGAACAGCGGGAAGGCCAGGATACGGAGAATCGGCCGGCCACCCAGCAAAAGCACCACGCCGACCAGGGAGACGATGAATGCCGTGCGCTGGAGGAACAGCTCGGCGCCGAGCGTGGCGACGTACAACTGCGCGGCGCCCCAGGCGAGGATGAGCAGGCCCCACCAGCTCGGCGCGGGCACGGTCTCGAGCAACTCCCGCCGCCGCTGCCAGGCGATGTAGCCCGCCACGAGTGGCACGAAGAAGCCGTGTCCCATGTCGTCGTCGTGGGCCCACTGGCCGGCCAGGCGGTATAGGACCGGGCCGTAACAGGCGATCAGGAGCAGGGCGAACCAGATGAGGGCTGTCCAGGGAAGCGATCGCAGGGCCTGTCGAGAGGACATCTCTTCGGGGGCGGTGGGAGTCCCGGCAGACATTGGCACAACCAGTAGAGCATAACGCTTACGGGAGAGGCAATGCCTCACGCGTGGGGGACGCTTTTGGGCAGCGGAGCCGGTCATCGGTCTGGGGAGCCGGGGTTCCGTAGCAGTCGCTCCGCTACAATGAGAATGTGCGGTTTCTGTGCGGTCTGACGCTGGCCGCGGCCCTCTCTGCTGCTCAGCTCTTCCCGTTGAAAGACGTGCGCCCGGGGATGAAGGGCGTCGGAAGGACTGTGTTTTCAGGCACGCAAATCGAGGAGTTCCAGGTGGAGATCCTGGGCGTGCTGGAGAACGTGGGCCCGAGGCAATCACTCATACTGGCGCGCCTCTCGGGCGGACCGCTGGCGGAGACGGGGGTGCTTCAAGGGATGAGCGGCAGCCCGGTCTACATTGACGGGAAGCTACTCGGGGCCGTGGCAATGGCCTTTGCGTTCTCGAAGCAGCCCATTGCCGCCATCCGGCCCATTGAGGACATGGTGCGAGTGGGGGAGGGGGCGCCAGCGCCGGCCAACTCCGCGCGGCTGCGGGCTTGGGACGGCACGCTGGCCTCCGCGCTGCCGCCGCGGGAGGACGTGCTGGCCGCCGGGGAACGCATGGTGGACATCGCGACTCCAGTCTCCTTCGGCGGGTTCACACGGGCCACGATCGAGCACTTTGCGCCTGAATTGCGCGCGCTGGGCCTGGAGCCGCAGCAGGGGCTGAGCGGCGGCGGGAGGCTCGAGCCGGGCTTGGGCGACCCCTCGAAGCTCCAGCCCGGGGCGATGATCAGCGTGCAGCTCATCTCGGGCGACCTGAGCATAGGCGCCGACGGCACGCTAACGCACATCGACGGCAGCCGCGTCTACGCATTCGGCCACCGGTTCCTGGCGGTCGGAGGCACGGACCTGCCGTTTGCGCGATCCGAGGTGCTGACGCTGCTGCCGAGCCTGGCGGCCTCGTTCAAGATTTCGAGCGCGCGCGAGTGGATGGGGACGATCACGCAGGACCGCAGCACCGCGGTGGCGGGCGAGCTAGGCCGCAGGGCCGCGACGATTCCGCTCTCGATCGCGGTGAACGAGCACGGAGCGAAAGCCCCGAAGATCTCGACCTACGAGATGCGGATTGTAAACGACCGGGTGCTCTCGCCGTTCCTGTTGCAGATGGCCGTGTTCTCGGCGATTGACGCCACCGAGCGGACCACCGACGAAAGCTGCG
>JBEKLW010000054.1:0-9332 GCA_050008815.1 Bryobacteraceae bacterium | reverse complement strand
CGACGAGTTCTACTTCATCGAGCCGGGCGGGCGGGTCTCAGTGCTGCGCGCCGGGGGGGCGCGAGGGCCGCTGGCTCTGGCCGGGGCGTTCGTGCGGCTGCGCTTCCTGAGCCTGGCGGACAAGCTCGCAGTGGCGCGGGGGGTGAGGGCCATCCGGCGCGAGCGCGAGACGCGCGATGATCTGGACCGCATCACCATGCTCGACTGGTTGCGGGAGAAGCAGCAGACGCCGCAGGCCATCGAGCGCTTCTGGCGGCAGGTGCTGGTGAGCGCGGTCAACGAGGACCTGGACCGCATGGCGGCGCGGCACGGGTTCCAGGTGTTCTCGCTCGGGTTCCTGGGCGGGGAAGAGTCCGGCCGGATGGGCCTTTCCTCCGTGCCCCTGGCGGAGCTGTACGGGGCGGCGGGCCGCCTGCCGCGCGTGCGGGTGCACCTGCGGGCGCCGGTCGAGCGGTTGCTGGTCGAGAACCGCTGGGTCCGCGCGGCCGTCGCGGAAGGCTCTCCGCAGACGGCTGACTATTTCGTTTGTGCGCTGCCCTTCGAGCGCGTTCCGGCGCTCGTGCCCGAGTTGGGGTTGGACGTGAGCGCGTTCGAGCATTCGCCGATCGCGGGCATCCACCTCTGGTTTGACCGGACGGTGATGGACCTCCCTCACGCCGCGCTGCTCGACCGCACCGTCCAGTGGGCGTTCAACAAGGGGCAAGGGCGGTACATCCAGCTTGTGGTGAGCGCTGCGCGCAGCCTGGTCGAGATGCCGCGGCAGGAGGTGGTCGATCTGGCCGTGCGCGAGCTGGCCGAGTTCTTCCCGCGCGCCGGCGAGGCGCAACTCGAGAAGTCGCACGTGGTGAAGGAGCTGCGCGCGACGTTTTCAGCGCGGCCGGGGATGGAGGCTTTCCGCCCCCCGGCGCGGACCGCCATAGCGAACCTCTTCCTGGCCGGCGACTGGACCCGCACCGGCTGGCCGGCCACCATGGAAGGCGCCGTGCGCAGCGGCTACCTGGCGGCGGAAGCGGTGGCAGCGGCGGCGGGGAAGCCGCAGCGGTTCCTGCGTGGGGAGTGAACCACCGCGCCCGGCGGGCCGGCTGTTGGGAGGATTCCTTGCCCAGCGGCAGCGGACGGTCAGTTCACCTCTATCGTCTACTTTCCGTATTGCTTAGCAGCCGCGCCAATCGATGGACCGGCCTTGGCAAGATCTTGCGGGTTCATGATCGGCCGCAACGAGACTGCTGCGTTGAACGCAAGAAACCAGGGCTCAGCGACCGCCGGAAGCTGCGCTGCGTCCTTCATGTCGAACACGATGGAGCCCGACCGTCGGCCGCTGTCGTCCGCCATGAAGTAGGCTGCTTCCGGTTTGAGATCGGCCAGAATTCGCTCGATCGTAGGACCCAGGGTTCCAGCCTTGGCGGCGGCATTGCCGGCCTCCACGGGAATCGATACTCTCAGCAACATTCGCATCTGGTCTTCCCCCCTTTGAGAAATCGACGTCTAGACAGATTATACCCGACCGGTTTGTGGATGGGATGCTGGGCTTTCCGGGCGGTTGACGGCCCATCCGGAAGTTGCCCGCGACCGAGCCGAGCCGGTGCGGCGCGGTCCAGAAGTCCCCTGCGAGGAAGTTGAAGCGCCGCTCCCTGCCTGGCCAGGAAGGCTGATCGGAGAGGCACGGAGAACCACCCTCATCCGTCCGGGCACCTGATGCTTCTATCGGTGCGGGCTCACAGCTCCAGTGCGAGACGCAGGCCGGCGTCGACCGAGGCTTGCAGGCGCGCGGGGAGCGCGCTGGCGCGCTCGGTCAGGAAGTTACGGTCGAGGGTCAACAACTGGGACACGTTGACCACGGAATCCCGGGGCACTCCGGACGCCCGAGCGGAAAGGAAGACGTTACCCGGGGCCGCTCGAAGCCCAAGGTTGCTGGTGATCACCGCGACAATCACGGTCTGGATGCGGCTGCGGTTGAAGGAATCGGCTTGGATGACCAGCACGGGGCGCCGGAAGCCGGGCTCGTAACGGCGAGGCGCGGGCAGGTCCGCCCACCAGATCTCACCGCGCTGAACGCCCGTCCCGGCGCTCACCAGGAGTCCTTGTCGAGCGACCCGATTTGCGCGCGGTGGAGAGCGGGCTCCACTCTGGCGCGCTGGCCTGAGTAGATCTCATTGAGCCGCGCGGTCACGCTGTCAGGCTCGGTGCGCCCCAGGAACTCGGCTATCGCCTTGGCGTACAGCCGGCTTCGGGAGACGTGGAGCCTGCTGGCGGTGGCGTCGGCCAACCGGAACAGGTCGTCAGGCAGGGATACTGCTGTCTTCACGGTTTTAGTATAACTCTGGTTATACCACTCTGCAAGCCCGCCATTTGCCCGCGGCCGGCTTCCTTGTTGATGGGCACGGAGTCCAGCGCCGCGCGAACGCTCGCCACTTTCGACCGCAAACCCGCTAGCATTGTTTGGACGGTCCGCCTGCCGGCCGGACGGCATGGCACGGAGGTGGAATTCCAATGCGGCTTTCTTTCGAACGCGCCACGCTGGGGCGCACCGGCCTGGAGGTCGGGCGTCTCGGGATCAGCGCGGGTTACGGCGTACCCACGGTCGCAGTCGAGCGCGCCTTCGAGCAGGGAGTGAACTACTTGTACTGGGGCAGCGTGCGCACCAAGCAGTTCGCGCAGGCGCTCCGCAATCTGGCCGGGCAGCGCGACCGCATGGTTCTGGTCATCCAGTCGTACTCGCGGATAGCGGCCCTGGTGGGACGGAGCCTGGAGCGCGCTCTGCGCGCCATCGGCTATGACCACGCCGATCTGCTGCTGCTGGGGATGTGGCAGAAACCGGTCCCGCCGCGGATCCTGGACGCCGCCCGCGAGGCGCAGCGCCGCGGGCTGGTGCGTCACCTGGCGGTATCCACGCACAAGCGGACGCTGGTTCCGGAAATCGCGCGCGGCTCCGACTTCGACGTAGTGCACTTCCGCTACAACGCCGTGCACGCTGGCGCGGAGCGCGACATCTTCCCGCACCTGCCGGCCGGCGACCGGCCCGGGCTGGTCTGCTTTACGGCGACGAGTTGGGGGCAGTTGACCACGAGCGGGCGGGGCGTCTCGAACTGGAGGCAGTGGTTCGCCGGGGGGAGGATCCCCAAGGGCGAGCGGACGCCGACCGCCGCCGACTGCTACCGCTTCGTCCTGGCTCAGCCGGACGTCGACGTATGTCTCACCGGCCCTTCCACCGCGCAGCACATTGACGAGGCGCTCGAAGCGCTTCGCCGCGGCCCCATGACGGCCGAGGAACTGGACTGGATGCGCCGGGTGGGCCGCGCCGTGTACGGAAAATAGCAGGCGGGGCGGGCACTGGCCCGCATTTCTCACCAACAACCTTTCGCTCAGCAGTATGGGGCATGCGGCGGACCGCTATCCAAACCATCTGAAGTGTTTCCAGAATTCAGGCCAGGGTTGCCGGAGACGCCGGCAGACGAAGACGTCTGTATTGTCTCCAATCGCGCTGTTCCTGATCCCGTAGCGATTTGTGAGGCGGCCCGCCAATTCACACGATTCAAAGGCCCGATCGGCGACGTCCCGTGAGAAACCGACTGTAATCACCGTCTGCGGGGGAGGATCGCCGTAGCCTCGCAACCAATGGGAGTTAGAGCCGCTAATGGCCCTCGGCAAACCGTAGGCTGAGCCGTAGAGGTTGATTGCGCCGGCCTCGCCGGCGTCACCGGCAAGAATGCCCAACCCCGCTCGATCCTCGCGAGGCAAGGAGTCGCGGATGCGGGCGAGGGTTTCGGCCATCTCCGGCCAGCCGATTTCCTCATTGAAATTGTCGTTTAGCTTGTTGGCCACGGTCCACCAACTGGAACCCAACGGAGCAATGGGCAGGACCACCACAGCGACCATAGCGCCGCTGATGGCAAGCGCCCTCCAGGTTGTCCGGCGCACGCCACGGGCGCGCGCGGGAGATAGTGTTTCAGGCCACTGCGCGCCCCAAACCGCTCCCGCCGCCAGCAGCATCGGATAGGCCGGCGCGAGATAGTAATCACGTCCCTTCGCAAAGAAGAACGCCGCGAGGGGAATGACAAACATCCAGCCAACGAGGCGGTAGCGCTTTCCAGCCGGCACGGCGAAGAAGTAGTACAGACCTGCCAGCCATAATGGCACGGTGACGGGGTTGCTGCTCTTCCAGAGCTGGCCAAGCAAGAAACCATCCGCGCGCCCAACGCGAACATCGCGCGCGTGAATGCTCTTCAAGAACTCCAGCGAGATGAAATTGTGGTGGACTTGCCAGACAACGTTGGGAAGGAAAATCAGAATGGAGAGGGCCACGCCGCACCAGAGCCAGGGACTCCGGAGGTAACGGCGCGCGCCGGTGAGGAGCACGCCGCCGGCAATGCCCGCGGCCAGGAAGGCCATCGTGTACTTGGTCATCATCCCAACCCCGATCGCAGCTCCAATGCCCAGCCACCAGCGCGGATCTTCGGACTTGAGCAGGCGAATCATGAGGTAGGCGGTCAAGACCCACCAGAGATAGTCGAACGAGACATACTGGAACATCGCTCCCGAGGCAAATGCGACCGGCGCGATGGCTGCGGCAGTCGCGGCGGCGAGTTGTGCCAGCCGTTTGCCTCCCAGCTCGCGGGCCATCAAGCCGGTCAACAGCATTGCGATCCCCTGTGCGAAGGCTGCGAAGAAACGCAGCCCGACCAACGACGGTCCGAAGAGGGCCAGCGCCAGACGCGCGATGAACGGCGTCACTGGCGGGTAAACGACGAAGCCCCAGGCCAAGCAGCGCGCATCGTCGAGCGTGGCGAGTTCGTCGCGATGAAACCCGTACTGGCCGTTGGTCAGCGTGTGCAGGAGGATACTGAAGAGCGCCAGCAAGACCAGAATGCCAAGATCGCTTGACGCGATTTTCCGCCATGTACGCGACCGGCGCATGGGTTCCCTTTCCGTCTTGAGGCGAAAGAGTTCCCACAGTATACCTGACCGCTGCGGTGTGCCACGCTCCAGCCAGGTTCTTGCAGGGCCGCCGGACTCGGCCCTACCGTTCGTTCGCCTTCAGCACTTTCTTGCGCAGCCGAATCGAGGCGGGAGTCACTTCGACGTACTCGTCGGCGCGGATGAACTCGATGGCCTGCTCCAGGTTGAGAATGCGCGGCGGCACCAGGCGGATAGCCTCGTCGGACGTGGAAGCCCGCATATTCGTGAGCTTCTTTTCTTTCACGATGTTCACGTCCAGGTCCGCGGTGCGAGCATTCTCGCCCACGATCATGCCCCCGTAGACCTCGGTCCCGGGAGTCACGAAGATCTCGCCGCGCTCCTGGAGGCTAAAGACCGCGTAAGCCGTGACCCGCCCCGGCCGGTCCGCCACCAGCGATCCGGTCGGCCGCGTGGGTATATCGCCCTGCCAGGGCGCGTAGCCGAGGAATAGCGAGTTCATCACGGCGGTTCCGCGCGTGTCGGTCAGCAGCTCCGTGCGGATCCCGATCAGCCCGCGTGAAGGCACGTGGAACTCCAGCCGCACGCGCCCCGAGCCATGGTTGACCATCTTGGTCATCTTCCCGCGGCGCTCGCCCATCTTCTCCAGCACGACGCCGATGAACAGTTCCGGGCAATCCACCACCAGCAGCTCCAGCGGTTCCTGCACCGCGCCGTTCACGGTCCGTGTCAGGATTTCCGGGTTGCCCACCATCAGCTCGTAGCCCTCGCGCCGCATCATCTCGATGAGGATGGCGAGTTGCAGCTCGCCGCGCCCCGCCAGCTTGAAGGCATCCGGCCCGCCGGCCTCTTCCATCCGCAAGGAAACGTTGGTCAGCAACTCCTTCTCGAGCCGCTCGCGCAGATGGCGCGAGGTCACGTAGGCTCCCTCGCGGCCCGCCAGCGGAGAGGTATTCACGGTGAACGTCATCGCGATGGTCGGTTCGTCGCCCGGGATGTGCGGCAGCGGCGCCGGCGTCTCCGCGTGCGTGATGGTCTCGCCGATCGTGATCCCCTCCACTCCCGCGATGGCGAGTATGTCGCCGGGCCGGCCCACGGTTTCCTCAACCCGTTTGAGTCCCTCGAAGGAGTAGAGCTTGGTGATCTTGGTCCGCTGGAGAGATCCGTCGAGCTTCGCGATGCCAACTTCGTCACCCAGCCGCAGTGTGCCTGAGAACACGCGCCCGATCGCCAGCCGCCCCAGGTAGTCGCTGTAGTCGAGATTGGCCACGAGCAATTGCAGTACGGCTTCGGGGTCGCCAGCCGGACCCGGTATGTGTGTGAGAATCGCCTCGAACAGCGGCCGCAGGTCCTGGGAGTCGTCCTGGGGGGACAGCTTGGCCACGCCGGCCTTGGCATTCGTGTAAATCACGGGGAAGTCGAGCTGGTCCTCGGTGGCGTCGAGGTCGATGAAAAGGTCGTAGATCTCGTTCAGCACGCCCTGAATGCGGGCGTCGGGGCGGTCAATCTTGTTGACGACCACGATCTGCGGCAGTTTCGCTTCGAGCGCCTTCATCAGCACGTAGCGCGTCTGCGGCAGCGGGCCCTCGCTCGCATCCACCAGCAGCATGACGCCATCGACCAGCTTCAGCGCCCGCTCGACTTCGCCGCCGAAGTCGCTGTGCCCCGGCGTATCGACGATGTTGATCTTGGTGCCGCGGTAGCGCACGCCGGTCGTCTTGGCCAGGATGGTGATGCCGCGCTCGCGCTCCAGATCGCCTGAGTCCATGACCCGCTCGGCCACGGTCTCGTTGTCGCGGAAGATGCCGCTCTGCAGGAGCATGGCGTCCACCAGCGTGGTCTTGCCGTGGTCCACGTGCGCGATGATCGCGATGTTGCGGATGCTGCCGGCCGGTCCGGCCGGCAGGCTGTCTGTGCTGGCAGCCGCCGGCGTTGGAGGAATCGTCACTCTTCCATGTTCACACGGGGCGCGGGAAGAGCACTAACCCGGCGCGTCAGCGAGCGGCTGGCTTCAGCACCCCGTGAAGCGTGCGCCGCAAGGACTCTGACATAATGAGGGGGTTATGCGCAGCCTGGCCGCGTGCCTCATTGTTCTGTGCCTGCTGGTGATTCCGGCGTTGGCCGACCCGCCGATGGCGAAGCTGCGGATCGAAGTCAAGACGCTCAGCGGCAATCCGGTTGACCGCGCGAGTGTGGTGGTGGATTTCGGCGGGCGGTCAATAAAGAAGTTGGGGAGAAAGGCGATCACACACTGGGAAACGCGCACCAACCAGGACGGCGTCGCGCGCATCCCGTCGGTCCCGCAGGGCAACGTGCGTATCCAGGTGATCGCCAAGGGCTACCAGACCTTCGGCGAGATCTTGGAGGTCCGCGAAGAGGAGCGGACCGTCGAGATCAGGCTCAAGCCGCCGCAGCCGCAATACTCGTCCCACGAGTAGCCCCGGCTGCTTCCTGGCGGCTCGCCGCGCGCCGGTCGCGCGCCGCAGCAGGTCGCTGGCGCCGCCATGCGGCGGGCGGCCTGGGATATGCTCGTACGTACTCAGGAGTTCGCAGTGCCAATCCTGGGCGAACACTAGAGACCTGCTGGGCAGGTCCCGAAGGGAGCGAGCGTATGCCCGAGCGCGGCTGGAGTCGGCGCGAAATCATTGGGTCCGCATTGGCCGCTGTGCCACTGTCCGCCCTCGACTGGGATTCGTTTCCGGTCGGCAAGGCGGGTGAAGACCAGTTCGATGCAGTCATCATCGGCGCAGGCCTGGGCGGGCTGAGTTGCGCCGCGGCGTTTGCCAGGCAAGGATTCAAGCCTCTCGTGCTGGAGCAGCACGACAAGCCCGGCGGGTACGCCACCACTTTCCGCCGGCCCGGCGGTTTCGTCTTCGACGTCTCGCTGCATTCGACCACCGTCGGCGAGCGGAACGGAATACACAACCTGATCCCGGGCTTCCCGGAGATCACTGACGTCGAGTTCGTTCCTCACCGCACGCTGTACCGCGCCATCTTTCCCAATCACGACATCCGCGTGCCATCCAAGGACGTGCCCGGGTATATCAAGATCCTGGTGGGGCACTTCCCCGAGGAAGAGGCCGGCATCCGAGCGCTTATCGACGACATGAGCGGCGTGGCCCGGGACATCCGCAAATTGTCGGAAAGCAGGAGCCAGCCGGATATGAGCCGGTTCCCGGTCGATTTTCCCTTCCTCGTTCGGGCGGCGGGGTCAACCTGGGGCGCCATGGTGGACGCGCGCATCAAGGACGCCCGGCTGAAGGCCATCCTCTCCGCTCTGTGGGGATACTACGGCCTGCCGCCATCCAGGCTCGCCAGCTTTTACTACGCTCTCCCCACTATCGGGTACCTTACCGAGGGCGGCTATTATCCGAAGGGCAAGTCCCAGAAGATCAGCGACGCCATGGTGTCGTTCATCACAGCGCGCGGCGGGAAGGTGCTGCTCAACACGCGGGTGGAGAGGATTCTGGTCAAAGATGGCGCCGCGTACGGCGTCAAGACGGCCGACGGTCACGAGCACACCGGAAAGGTCGTGGTTTCAAATGCCAACCCGTACGACATGTTCCACTCGATGGTCGACGGCGGCGGCAGTTATAAGGACTACCTGGCGCGAATGGATCGGATGGGCGTCAGCTTGGCGTCCTTCCAGGTCTTTCTTGGTCTCAAGAAGGACCTGGTTGGCGCTACAGGCATAGCCGATACCGAGATCTTCTACGCGCCCAGCTACGACGCCGAAGCTGCGTACAAGAGCTCTCTCGACGTCAGCCTGGATAATCCCGGGTTTGGCCTCACGCTCTACGACAACCTCTATCCGGGTTACTCGCCGAAGGGCAAGAACACCGTCAACATCATCGCGCTCCACGGCTTCGACTACTGGAGGAGATATGAGGCCGATTACCGGAAGGGGAACAAGGCCGCGTACCGCGCGGAGAAAGAACGGATCGCGGACCTCTATATCCGGCAAGCCGAGAAGGTGTTGCCGGGCCTGGCCAGGGCGATCGAAGTGAAGGAGATCGGCACGCCGCTAACCAACGTTCGCTATACCGGAAACTACCGCGGATCGATTTACGGCTGGGACCAGACCCTGGATAACTCCGGAATGCGCCGTCTTGGTCACAGCACGCCGGTGAAGAACCTGTACCTCTCTGGAGCCTGGACGAGGCCGGGGGGCGGTTACAGCGCCGTCCTTTGGAGCGGCCTCGAGTGCTTCGGCGAGATCATGCGGACCTGGGCGTAGGTTTTAGCCCGCATTTCTCACCAACAACCTGCTGCGGCGCGCGATAGAGCCGCATCTACTGTGTTGCGCTCGGCCGGCGTCCTCGACGTACTGTTCAAGTACGCCTCCGGGCGCCGGCCGTCGCGCGCCTTGTATCTGCGGCCCTCTCATCGCGCCTCGCCACGGTCGTGGTGAGAAAAGC
>JBEKLW010000539.1:0-2544 GCA_050008815.1 Bryobacteraceae bacterium | reverse complement strand
GATCGGTCTCGGGACGCTGAGCGGCGGGTGGCGTATCGTGCATACCGTGGGTTCCCGCATCACCCGGCTCAGGCCGCGCGGGGGCTTCTGCGCGGAGACGGCGGCGGCCACCTCGATTCTGCTGGCGACGGCGGTGGGAGTCGGTGTTTCGACCACGCACGTCATCACCGGCGCGATCACCGGGGTTGGCTCCATCCAGCGGGTAAAGGCGGTGCGCTGGGGCGTGGCCAAGAACATCGTCTGGGCTTGGGTCCTCACCATACCCGCGGCGGCGGCGGTGGCGTGGTTCTCCTACATGCTGCTCTATTCGGCGGGGCTGGACCCGCGCTAGGATGCCGGCATCCCGCAAGCCGCAGCCGAAGGCGTGTGAGAAGATCGGGCTAGAGGTGGATATGGCTGAGGAGTTCGTCGGCAAGACGGCGGTGGTGACCGGGGCCTCGCGCGGAATCGGCGCGGCCACGGCCCTGGCGCTGGCGCGCGCGGGCGTCGCGCGCCTGGTTCTGCACTACCACCTCCACAGGGAGGGTGCGGAGCGGACGCTCGAGGCCGTTCGAGCGGCCGGCGCCCAAGGCGAGGTGCTGCCAGCCGACCTCGGCTCGGTCGAGGGCATCCGCTCGTTTATGACCCTTCTGAAAGGGACCGCGCCCGCCGCCGACATTCTGGTCAACAACGCGGGTTCGCTCATCCGTCGCGCCTGGCTGCTCGAGTTCACCGAAGCGCTCTACGACGAAGTCATGAATCTGAACGTGAAGAGCGCCTACTTCATCACGCAGGCGCTGGCGCCGGGGATGATCGGGCGGGGCGGCGGGGTTGTGGTCAACCTCAGCTCGATCGCGGCCCGCAACGGCGGCGGGCCGGGCGCGACTGTTTACGCCGCGGCCAAGGCCGCCGTCATGACCATGACCAAGGGCCTGGCGCGCGAGCTGGCGCCCCAGGGCGTCCGCGTCAACGCGGTCAGCCCCGGCACCGTGGACAACGAGTTCCACGAGAAGTTCTCGACCCGCCAGATGCTGGAGAGCGTCGCCGGGGCCACGCCCGCCGGACGCCTGGCTACCAACCAGGACATCGCCGACGTGATCGTGTTCCTGTGCTCGGACGCGGCGCGCTACATCCACGGCCAGACGATTGAAGTGAACGGCGGCATGCTGGCGCCGTGAGTACTAGGACTAAAGTAGGCTACGCGTAGTACCGTGTCGGGACATAAGGCATTGACTGTGACGGGCAGAAGGGCTTTACTGGTTACATTATGAGGAATCCACTTGTGCGCCGGGGGTTTCTTGTCGCCACCCTGGCGGGCCTAATGCTGTTGCTGGCCGGAACGGCTGTCGCGGCTCCGATCGACCTCAACAACACGGGGATAAACCTGGTCGCTGGGCAAGACCAGTCTTGGGAAATCCTGTACTACACCGACCCCGTCTGGACCAGCCTGGGTCAGGCCTACTTTGTTCTGGACAACGGCTATGGCAGCGCATGGGCTGCAAATAGCGCCAACTCGGCGTGGATCGCCCCGCACGCAGACTACACGAAAGTGATAGATCAGGATCCGGCCGGGGACTACATCTTCCGCACCACCTTCACGGTGAGCGGGGACCCGGACGAGCTGAGCATAAGCGGCCTGTGGTCCACCGATAACCAGGGACTGGAAATCGCGTTGAACGGCGTGGATACCGGTGCCGCGGCGCTCGGTGAGACGGACTACGGGACGCTGCATGCGTTTACGATCAGCAGCGGTTTTCAGTCTGGCTCGAACACGCTGGAGATCTACGTCCACAATGAGACGTGCCCGACCTGTACTAACGGCATGAACCCCACCGGCGCACGCTTCGAGGTGACCGACATTCGTACGCCCGAGCCCGCGAGCCTGCTGTTGATCGGGTTGGGCCTGGGCCTTCTCGGAGTGATCCGCCGGCGAAAGCTCGCCTAGCATACCGGCGAGACACCGCTCCCTCCCGGTGGCGGCTCAACCCCGGCACCGAACCGCGCCCCTTGTATCACGAGCCCTCTGATCGCACCTTGCTACGATCATGGTGAAAACATCCGGGCCGGCGCCGCCCCGCCTCAAGGCTGTGCGCGCACCTCGGCTTCGATAATCCGCTGGAGCTTCTTGCGCCGCTTGTCCGCGTGCGTCTGAGCGGGCTTTGGCATGGGTTTGCGGACGCTCTTGCGGATCTCCGAACGCTTCAGCGTGATCGGCTTGGGCTTCTTCAAGCGCGGTCTCCGTTTCCTACTTCAGCATGGTCAGGACCATAACTACCTCGGTCCTGGCCTGGATGCCGTGCTCGAGCTTGGGCGGCATGTGGACGAACGTTCCGGGGCGGGCTTCGTGCGTATCCGCGCCCAGGCGCAGCGTCGCCTCGCCCTTCAAGAACACCAGCGTCGCCGGGCAGGACGCAGTGTGCGAGGAAAGCTCCTGCCCGGCGGCGAAGCCGAACAGGATGACCTTGGTGCGGTCGTCGTTCTGCAGGGTCTGGCTCAGGATGCCGTTCTCGGGAACCCGGGCCTGCTGGATGAGGTCCTCCGCATAGGTGTAGGTCTCGGTCACGA
>JBEKLW010000538.1:0-3424 GCA_050008815.1 Bryobacteraceae bacterium | reverse complement strand
ACTATCAGCTAATTCGATCGCTAGCCGAACGAGATGGGCTATGTACTCGATCCACTCGCTTACTAGTACATGACGACTCTCGGGTCGCCAATCGTGGAAGCGCGGGCTCGATGGTGGCGACAACGCTGCTCCGCCTTGGCTCGGCCAGAGGCCAAGTAGGAGGTGCCAGCCGACACCGGGGATCTGACGACATATTTGCTCAATAGCGCTAATTCGTAGTTCGAGTGGTGCCGCCGTGTGATGAATCCATCCGACTAGAACGGATTCAAGGCTCCCGAGCGGTCGATTCGCCAGCCTGCCCCCTGGATCAACAGCCTGGCCGCGGTGGACGGGGTGGGTAGCCTACGCCGGCGCAGCACTCTGCGCCGCGTCAGTTCCAGCGATGTACGGAGGACCCGTCGACTACAAGGGCTTCTACAACGCCGGTGGCTGGGGCCCGTCATTATCGCCAACTTCCCACCTGCGGTCTGGTTCGCGATCGCCAGCATTTCGATGATCCAGACCAGGAAGCCTGGCACCGCACACCCGTCACAAGCCGACCCCTAGCACACGGCAGGCCACTTTGGGCCACGCCAGGGCCCACAGTGGGTTAGATGATTCGCCCCAATTGCGTCGACGGATGGAGTGGACGCAGCAACTCATCAAGACCGACGGTGGTAAGGGGTAATTTCCGACGGCAAGCCCCTGGAGAACTTCATCACGAGCCACCACGCGAGGCGTTAGGCGGGATTGCGGGTGGCTGCGTTGCCAAGGTGGTCCCTCATGAACAACACGGCAGATATCACACAAGTTCTGTTGCCCGAACAGACTTATAGTGTTTGGCATGATCGCGCGGTGTTTCACTTCCTGACGCGGGCAGATGATCGTCAGCGGTATTTGCACGCTCTCCGCCGAAAGTAGCTCTACGCCTCCATGAGGCTGCTAACATGATGAATGGTCAACTGTCCCACGCTAAGAAGAGAAGGTACGCGAATGGCATGGGTAGCGAGTTAGAATGTCCCTGACCGTACAGGACTTGAAGTCCTACCTCTGGAACTGTGCGGAGATCCTTCGTGGCAGCGCGGTCGATCGCACTGACTGGAAGGCCTACATTCTGCCGCTACTTTTCCTCAAGCGGATCTGCGACGTCTGGGACGAGGAGACGGCTGAGGCCACGGAGCTCTATGGCGATGTAGATCCGGTGGACTTTCCCGAAGTGCACCGGTTCAACGTTCCGAACAGTTGCCTTTGGCGCGATGTACGCGAGACGCCGGCGAACCTTGGATCAGCGCTCTCTCGGGCCATGCTCGAGATCGAGCACGACAAAGTCGAATCCCGCGTAGCCCATGGCCTCGACAAAGGCGGGGTCGCTGGACTTCGAGAAAGGTCCCAGGACCACGCGGCGGCCCAGGGACTCGCGAAAGGCGGCCACCATGTCAGCCAGGGACGCGGCTGAGCCCCGCACGGCAGAATCGAAATACTGTTTCATTCCTGGGCGAGTATAGAGCCGGAGCGGCTTGCTGTCAATGGATTAGAACGTTGTTTTATTTTGCGAACCTGTCCTCCGGCAGGCCCGTCACTCCCGGGCGGACCGCCAGGAGAGCCCCGGCAAGGGGCTGTTTCCGCACTTCCTCCGGGCTGAGGGTGAGACGGGAGGTGGTGATGTACAGCGTGTCGAGGTCCCGGCCGCCGAAGGCGACGCAGGTCGGATTCCGGCAGGGGACCTCGATGACGCGCTCCACCGAGCCGTCCGGGCGGTAGCGCACCACGCGGGCGCCGTTCCACTGCGCGTTCCACAGGCACCCCTCCGCATCAATGACCGAGCCATCCGGGATCCCCGGCTGGTCCTTGAAGTCGCAAAAGACCCGCCGGTGTGATGGTACGCCCGTGTCAATGTCGTAGTCGAACGCCCAGATCGCGGCCTGGGGCGAGTCTGCGTAGTACATCGTCTTCCCGTCCAGGCTGAAGCAGGTGCTGTTGGCGCTGCTCAATCCGCCGAACAGGCGGTGGATGCTGAGGTCCGCGTCCAGCCGGTAGGCCCCTGAGAGGCCTTTTTCGCTCGGGTCGAACCCCCCCACGATGAAGCGCCCCTGGCGGTCGCACCTGCCGTCGTTGAGCCTCGTGACGGGAATGTCGGGCTCTACGTCCACGATCCGCTTTTCGGCACGGGATTCAAGCTCATAGAAGGAGATCCCCGTCTCGAAAGCGATGAGCAGGCCGGCGGTCCGGCGGAAGGCGATGGAGCAGACCTTCTCCGGCATCGTCCAGGTCTCCGACTGGCCCGTGACGGGATCGAGCCTCCACAGCGCGCGGGACTCGATGTCCGTCCAGTACAGGCGCCCCGCCCGGTCGTCCCAGACCGGCCCTTCCGCGTGGATGCACCCGGCTTCCAGAACCACCTCCACCCTGTCCATGGTCACCTCCCCTGGCGCGACGGGCCCGTCCCTCCGCGCCCCCGGGCCACGATAGCGCATGTCTCTCACACGATCAGAGCTTCGGCATCACGGAGCTCGCCCACCGGGTTTCGGCCACGGCGAACAGTCTCCACATGAACAAGAGCACCGTCTACCGCTTCCTCACGTCGCTGAAGGAGCTGGGCTTCGTCCGCCAGGATCCCGAGACCGAAAAGTACAGCCTCACCCTCAAGCTCTTCGAGATCGGCATGTCCGTTCTGGACCGGCTCGAGCTCTGGCGCGAAGCCCAGCCGATCCTCAAGGAGATCGCCCACGTCACCGGGGAGACGGTCCACCTGGCCACGATGGACGACTACAGCCTCGTCTACTTGGGAAAGATCGAATCCGCCCGGGGGCTGAGGGTCTCCATGATGTCGCGCGTGGGCCAGAGCGCGCCGACCTACTGCACTGGCCTCGGCAAGACGCTCCTTGCCTACCTCCCCGCCGATCGCGTCAATGACATCTTGAAGCGGGGAAAGGTCATCAAGTTCACCGAGCGTACCATCACGCGGCGGCCCGACCTGGACCGGGAGCTCGCCTCCATCCGGGAAAACGGATTCGCCATCGACAATGAAGAGCACGAGATCGGCGTACGCTGCGTCGCGGCGCCGGTTCGAGACAATCATGGCGGTGTGTGCGCCGCCGTCAGCGTTTCGGTCCCGACCGTCAGGCTGCCCGACAAGGAGATCCCCCGCTACCGTTCCATCGTCCTGCGGGCGGCCGAGGAAATATCACAGAGAATGGGGTACCGGCAGACGGGAGGCCCAGCGGCGTCGTCCGACGGGAAGCCCTCAAACGGGAAGCCGGCCAAGAGCAGCCGTCCGCGCGTGGCGCGGGCCCGGCGGTGAGGAGGATTGAGACATGATACAGGCACGCGCGTTTTCCCATGTGGGAATCACGGTCCCCGACCTTGACAAGGCGGTGGACTTCTACACGAAAGTCTTCGGCTGGTACCTCATCATGAAGCCGACGCAGGTCGTGGAGGATGACAG
>JBEKLW010000537.1:0-2895 GCA_050008815.1 Bryobacteraceae bacterium | reverse complement strand
GGCGTGTTCTCCTTGGTCAACGGCCTTCCCTCCGCAACCTCCGCTGGCGGCTCCCCGCCCCTGTTCGGCTGCTTCGTCGGTACTATGCCGCTGTACGACTCCCCCTGGCCGTGCGCGAGGGACTTGCCGCTCATCACGTTCTCCCTCCGGCCCGCCGCGTTTTTCCCGACGGGCGGCCACGGGGTCTCCCGGTTCTCGCGCCTGGAGTTTCTCCGCATGCCTGGGGTCTTCGACTCCGCCGGGCCGAGCGCGGGCTCGCGCTGGCGTCCGCCCTCGTGTTGCCTTCCCACCGCTCTGACAGCGTCGGCACCCGGAATCAGCTGATTTCGGAGCTCAACGACCGCCCTCGCATGGCTGGGGGCCAGGGTGGCTCGCTATGCCTTCCCTGTACGACTCTTTCATTCGCGACTCCAAGCCGGTTTATCCCGGCGCTATCCAGAGCTGCGCTCTGCGCCACCCCTCGTCCAGTTTCAGGGAAGGGCGTTTTTCATTCCTAATCCAGCTTGCAGCAGACTCCACCTGCCAGGGAATCTTCTCACCCTGACTGCCGAACAGGTGTGATAGAGTGCTCGCGGGCATGAGCAAGCGACGCGATGTCAAAGTCCTGATCTACACCTGGATAGATGAGCAGCCCTTCGTCGGGCCCCACTGTAACGACACTTGTCACACCAATATCCCGTCGGCCGAGAAGTGCCCACGCATGAATCTCGGAGGAGCCATTATATGACCAGCATTTCGAAGCTTTTGGTTGTTGTTCTCGCCACTGTGGCGGTCCTGATTGTCGCAGTCTTTGGCCAGCAACTTCCCCAGCCAGTGGACCACCGATCGGAATTCGTGAGGCGCGCAGGAACCTCCTTACAGCTTTCTGGTAAGCCATTCCGATACAGCGGTCCGAACATCGAGTGGCTGGGACTGGAGGCTTACGGACCCCATGATCCACTGGGGCCGCGTTACCCGACCCACTTTGAGGTTGACGATGCCTTGGACACGGCCAAGGAGATGGGCGCCAGAGTAGTCCGGTCACAAACCCTGGGCGACAGCGTCGGGTGCGAACTGTGTATTGAGCCGCGGCTGGGAGTCTTTAACCCTGATGCTTTCAAACCCATCGATTATGCGATCAAAGCTGCGCACGATCGGGGAATCCGCTTGATCGTGACTTTGGCTGGAGACTGTGCAACCTGCGCGCTCAGCGGACCGGGGGAGTATTTAGAGTGGACACATCAGCGGGATTTCAAGGCGTTCTTCACGGATCCGGCCGTGATTGCCGCGTTCGAAAAGCACATTGCGGCGGTTGTGAACCATAAAAATGGGCTCACCGGAGTCCCGTACAAAGACGATCCCACCATCCTGGCGTGGGAAAACTGTAACATGTGCGGACTCGGGATAGTCTGGACTTCACCCTCGCGGGATCTCGCGCCGTACCTCCCGTGGGTCGATATCATCGGAAAATTCATCAAGTCTGTCGACGCGCGACATTTGTACCTGGACACCACCGGCTTCTTTCGGTACGACAACAGCGCGCTCGACGCCAAAACGCCTGATCTGATCACTTTCGAATATTACCCCCATTGGGACGCGCTAGTATCAGCCGGACAGAAGACCACAGCCCAGACCTTTTCCCAGGATGCGGCCGCGGTGACCCGGCACGGGAAGGCCTACATCATCAATGAATTCGGTTGGGACGTGACAGACTGGCCGACGCGGGATGATCTTCAAGCAGTGCTTCACACCATGGAAACTGACCCGAATATCTCCGGCGACGACTACTGGGCGTTGCAGGCTCACGCGGACAGCTTCGGGTGGCAACCCATTCCCGCCAATGTCAGCAATGCCGCCTACGCTCAGAAGGGTGAGAGCGGCCACTGGTGGGCGCTGTATTACGGGGGGCTCACCACCCTCGTCAACACCAGCGATGACATGCGGGCGCGGGCGCAGCAGTTGCGAAACCATGCCTATGCGATGGCGGGGATTCCAGTCCCTCCCCATCAGGTGCCGCCTCCCCCTGTGATCACGACAAAAGGTATAGGACTGATCGGATGGCGTGGCTCGGCGGGAGCAGTCAGCTACAGCGTGCAGCGCCAGGTCGGCGAGTATGGCCCTTGGGAGACGATTTGCGATAGGTGCGCCACCGACGCCGATGCTCCCTGGCCCGATCCAAAGCCGGCCATGATGTTAGGCGTGAAGTACCGCGTAATCGCATACAATGCGGACGGAACTCCCAGCGCGCCGTCCGCGGCGCGCTAGGCCGGCCATGATCTGACATGAGGGGCAACGGCTTCATGTTCACCACCCACGATCATCCGTTGCCGTGACTGCCATCCGTTGTAGCAGAGGAAAGCCATCCTGCAGGACCGGCGACCAATTTGCCAGATGTCAGGGTTCCAAGACGTGATCAGCGAGCCGTGGAGCGTTGCACGTTCCCCGCTGCGGCTTAACGAACGGCTGACCCGTCCCGACGAAGCGGGCTTGGTCTCCGCTGCTCCAGGCCACCAATCGGATTTACTGCGAGGTGCAACGTAGTTCTCAACCTCCGCAGATCGTCACAGCCCTGCCAAGATCGTAGAAGTCACTGCTGGCGGGACAGTTGCGATCCAATCTCGGGATTGAGCCCGAAAAGTCACCTTCCCGTCCTAGACGCCGCTTGGGCGTAAAACGGCCTAACGCCGAAGTGCGACCTCTGACTCCCCAGAAGTCCGCTTCGGGCAAGTTGCCGTGTCTGCTTGCGGTCACTTGGCTGTATCGTCGAACCGTTGTTGTGGCTGGAGTTTGGCAAAGACGCGAAATGGCAGAGCGGCAATGATTCAGGACATTCGACAAAGACGCTCATCGGGCTGTGCGTGCCGGGGGAAACATGCAGCACTTCTGCCGGTGTGTTAAGCAGCAGGCGGCGTGATT
>JBEKLW010000536.1:0-2562 GCA_050008815.1 Bryobacteraceae bacterium | reverse complement strand
CGCGGCCGCCGGCAGGATGCCCTGCGCTTCAAGCGCCGCGGCGATGTCGAAGGTGTTGTCGCCCTCGTGGACCACCAGCTCATGGTAGAAGATGTCTCCGTGCACCAGGCGATCCAGCACATGCCAGGGGCTGGCCGGCTGCTCAAACAGGTACTCGCCGGCTTGCAGCGTGACCCGCGGCCGCAGAGCGCGCGCCAGCAGGAACTGCCAGCGGTACCTGATGACACCGTTCCGCTCCAGCAGCGCGGCGATGCCCCGGCTTCCGGCGCCCCTCGGAATGTCCACATAGACCGGCTGGCGGAAAGCCGCGTAGGGCACTTGGGTGGAATACATGGCGATGATAAGCAAAGCGATTAGGATCAAAGGAACCGCGGCCAGCCGGCGCAGCATCATTCCTCCCGTTCCGAAGCGTCGCTCGTCGATCGAGCATCCAGGTAGCTTTGCAGCAGGATCACGGCCGCCAGCCGGTCCACCGCGCGGGTGCGCTTCTGGAGGCTGACGCCGCTCGCGTGCAGGACGCGCTGGGCCTGGGCGGTCGTCAGCCGCTCGTCCCACAGCTCCACCGGCAGACCGCTTCGCGCCGCCAGGCCGGTGGCGAACCGGCGTACCCACTCCGTCTGCCGGCCTTCACGGCCGCTCATGTGGATGGGATTGCCGACCAGGATCATGACCGCGCCCTTCTGGGCGGCCAGGCGCGAGAGGCGAGCGTAGTCCTCACGGGTGCGGCTGCGCTCGATCGTCTCCAGACCCTGCGCCGTGAGGCCGAGCTCATCGCTTACGGCGACCCCAATGCGGCGCTGGCCCACATCCAGGGCGAGGATCCTTCCTGTGCCGAAGGGTGCCAAAACGGTCGCTGCGCACGCGCTGTGCGCAATTTCATTATACGGCCCGCCATGCTAGAGTAGCGGTTGACAATACGCCCGCGGGCGCCATAGTCTCCCGCCAGCGGGGTGCCGGCCGCTTTCAGCGGGCTGGGATGCGCGGCTCTCCGCCCTGAGAGCGGCTGCCGTGCGGGGCGGCTGCCCGCGCGGGAAGGAATTCCGTGAGTACGATTTCACGCACGCTCCGAGAGAACCTGCCAGGCCGGATCAGTGCCACCCTGATCGCGCTGGCCGGGGCGATCGCGCTGCTGTACTACGGCCAGGCGTTCTTGATGACGCTTTGCGTCGCCGTGGTCATCGCCTTCATCCTGGATCCGTTCGTGGGGCTGCTGATGCGATTGCGGCTGCCGCGGAGCCTGGCCAGCTTCGTCGTGTGCGCCATCTCCATCTGCGTCTTGTACCTGGTCGGGCTCGGCCTGTACACGCAGGCGGCCGGCTTCTCCGACGATCTGCCGAAGTACGGCGAGCGGATCGGCGAGATCGCCGACCAGGTGCTGGCCAAGGCCGAAGTGGTGCAGCGCTCCGTGTACGACATAGTGATACCGAAGCGGTTTCGTGACCAGGCGCCCCAGCCAACGCCGCCGCTCAAAATGTCCCGGCGCCCCCGCGCTCGCGAACCGCAGCTTGCAGTTGCGGCGCCCGGTCAGGTGCCCGAGGTACGGGTCCGGGCCGAAGGACCGCCGTTGGTGGGTTTCGTCTACTCGCACCTCAGGCCGGTTTACGAGATGTTGCTGATGGCCTCGTTCATCCCTTTCCTGGTCTATTTCATGCTGAGCTGGCGGGAGCACATCCAGCGGAGCTTCCTTCAGCTCTTCCAGGGGCAGGGGCGCGTCATGGCGTCGAAAAGCCTGGATGGCATCGCCGCCATGGTGCGCGCGTTCGTGGTGGGCAACTTCGTCCTGGGGCTGCTGATGGCGGCCGCGAGCACGGTGGCGTTCTGGGCGTTACGCTTGCCGTACCCGCTGCTGGTGGGGCCGATCAGCGGCTTCCTGAGCATGGTGCCCTATATCGGCCTGCCGCTGGCGCTGGTTCCGCCGCTCATGGCCATGCTGACGGTTTACAGTACGCTGGCCCCCTACATCCTCGTGTTCACCGTGACGGCCATGCTTCATCTGGTGGCGGCGAACCTCCTGTATCCGAAGATCGTGGGGCCGCGAGTCCACCTCAACCCGGTGGTGGTTACGGTGGCGCTGATGTTCTGGAGCGTGCTGTGGGGCGTCCCCGGCCTGATGCTGGCAATCCCGCTCACGGCCGGCATCAAGGCCGTCTGCGACAACGTCGGAGGCCTGGAACCGGTCGGCAAACTCCTGGGGGACTGAGGATTGAAACATTACCTCAAGCTGCTGCCGTTCGTGGCGATCGGCCTGGTGGTGGTGGCGATCGTCGTGGCCTGGATCGTCCATGCCCAGCGCGGCGCGCGCGTGGAGCTGGCCGGCTCGATCGGGAAGGTGCGGACGCTCGCGCTCGACGAGAGAAGCTCGGCCGCCATAGTCGACTTCCGCGTGCGCAACCCCTCCGACTACTTGTTCGTGGTGCGGCAGGTGGAGGTGACGGCGCTGGATTCGGCCGGCCAGCCGCTGGCAGGCATGGTGATCGCGCAGGCGGACGCGGCCAAGCTTTTCGAGTACTTCCCGCGGGTCGGGCAGAGGTACAACGAGGGCCTCTTGATCCGCACCAAGGT
>JBEKLW010000535.1:0-2563 GCA_050008815.1 Bryobacteraceae bacterium | reverse complement strand
CAGCTCAAGGCCAAGCGGCCGGGAGCGGCGCCGAGCCGGCTGCCGCCGCTGGGCACGCTGGATAAGGTACTGTGGCGCGCGCTGTCGATCGGGTTCGTCTTCATCACCCTGTCGGTGATCGCCGGCAGCACCTGGGCGTCGATCGAGGCCGGCACGCACTGGATCCGTGATCCGCGCATCGTGATCTCGCTGCTGACCTGGGCTCTCTACCTGGTGATCGTGTTCTTCCACCTCACCGCCGGGTGGCGGGGCCGCAAGGCCGCGGTGATGGTGCTGGCGCTGGCAGGCTGTTCGGTGATCACCTGGGCGGCCCACACCGGTTTGCGGAGCCTGCTGGCCAGATGAGGCTCTTCATCACAGGGCTGAACCACCGGACCGCGCCCGTCGAGGTGCGGGAGAGGCTGGCCTTCGACCACCACTCGCTCGGGCCGGCGCTGGGCGAGTTGGTGGCGGGAAGCGGGGTCCTGGAAGGCGTGATCCTCTCCACCTGCAACCGGGTCGAGGTCGCCGTGACCGTCGAGAACGGCTGCGATCCGCAAGCCGCCGTGGACGAGTTTCTCAGCCGCAGCCGCAAGGTCCCGCTCGACCAGATTGCGCCGCACCTTTACCACGTGCAGGACGAGGAGGCCATCCGCCACCTGTTCCGGGTGGCGGCCAGCCTGGACTCGATGCTGGTGGGCGAGCCGCAGATCCTGGGGCAGCTCAAATCGGCCTACGCCGCGGCCAAGGCCCACGGGGCCGTGAGCGGGCTGCTGGAGCTGATCCTGACGCGCGCCTTCGGCGTGGCCAAGCGCGTGCGCTCGGAGACCGGCATCGGCGAGAGCGCCATCTCGGTGAGCTACGCGGCCGTCGAGCTGGCGCGCGAGATCTTCGGCTCGCTGGCGGACAAGCAGGTCATGATCGTCGGGGCGGGGAAGATGTCGGAGCTGGCCGCGCGGCACCTGCGCCGCTCCGGAGCGACGCGAATCTTCGTCACCAACCGCACCCACGAGCGCGCCCGAGAGATGGCCGCGGCCTTCGAAGGCACGCTGGTCGAGTACGACCGGTTCCTGGACACGCTGCCGGAGATGGACATCGTTATCACCTCCAGCGGCGCGCCGCACTACCTCCTCAACAAGTCCCAGGCGCGGCGGATCATCGAGGCCCGCAAGAACCGCCCCATGTTCCTCATCGACATCGCGGTGCCGCGGAACATCGAGCCCGCGGTGAACGAGATCGACAACATCTTCCTCTACGACATCGACGACCTCCAGCGGGTGGTGGAGGTCAACGTCGGCGAGCGCCGGAAGCGGGCCGAGCAGGCCGAGCAGATCATCGCGCTCGAGGTCGAGCGGATGGTGGCGCGGCTCAAGGCGCGCGAGGTGGCGCCGACCATCGTCAGTCTGCAAGAGCGCCTCGAGGAGATGCGCCAGGCGGAGCTGGCCCGGCTGCGGGGCAAGCTCGGCCCGCTGACGCCACAGCAGGAGGAGGCGATCGAGTCCCTGACGCGCGGGCTCATCGGCAAGATCGCCCACGGCCCCATCTCCGAGCTGCGGCGGCAGGCCGCCCAGCCCGAAGGTATCCGGTTCATCGAGGCCATCCGGAAGGCGTTCCGGCTGGAGGACTGAGTGCTCACGATCGGCTCCCGCGGCTCCGCGCTGGCATTGTGGCAGGCCAGCTGGGTGCGGGAGCGGTTGGAGGCGCTGGGCGAGGCCTGCCGCATCCGGATCATCAAGACCACGGGCGACAAGATCACCGGCGTGCCGCTGGCCAAAGTCGGCGGCAAGGGCCTGTTCACCAAGGAGATCGAGGACGCGCTGCTCGCTGGGCGCATCGATTTGGCCGTGCACAGCCTAAAGGACCTTCCGACCGAGCTTCCCGCCGGCCTGGCAATTGCCGCGGTTCCCGAGCGCGAGGACGCGCGCGACGCCGTGGTTGGGCGGCCGCTCAAGGACCTGCCAGGCGGCGCGAAGGTGGGAACGAGTTCCCTGCGGAGGACGGCGCAGCTTCGCGCGGCGCGGCCGGACCTGGTTGTCGAGCCGGTTCGGGGAAACCTCGACACGCGCCTGCGCAAGCTCGCCCAGGGCCAGTACGACGCACTGGTGCTGGCCGCCGCGGGCTTGCTGCGGCTGGGCTGCCAGGACCGCATCGCCGAGTGCCTCCCGCTGGAGGTGATGTGCCCGGCGGTCGGGCAGGGGGCGCTGGCGGTGGAGACGCGCGCGACGGGCGGCGCTAAGCGGGTCTGCCGCAAGCTCGATCACGCCGAGACGCGGGCGGCGGTGGAGGCTGAGCGTGCCCTGCTCGCCCGGCTGTGAGCCGCGGCCGGCCCGTCAGGCCCCGCAGCCGCCGCTGATCAGCTCGCCGCTGCCGTCAGTACCACTGCGATCAGTACCACTGCCGTGAGTATCGCCGATGACACTCGGGCTGGTGGCGGCGGCATTCCGCCCGGCGCCGGCCCGGTCTGCAGGAATCCCAGGAGCTTCGCCTCGCAGTCCTTTCTGGCCGCCGGGTCATCCTTGTGAGAAAAGACATAGGCCCGCAACCTGAGCGGCGCGCCGACGCCCTGGTCGAACTTGTAGCTTGC
>JBEKLW010000534.1:0-2564 GCA_050008815.1 Bryobacteraceae bacterium | reverse complement strand
CGGATTCCGCCCGTGGCATCCAGGTTCTCCGGCTGCTGGAGGCTGAACGTGGCGAGGATGAGTCGTCAGATCACCGCCGGACGTACGAGGTGGGGAGTTGTCACTGACTGGCGCTGGCTTGGCGCCAGACGCAACGCTCAAGGGCAATGCCAGCGAGCATCTGACCCTCCCGGCCGGGCGGTTCGCCGTCTGTCGGGCGAGGACCACCAAATCCCGTCCCGGCCGCCTCGTGCTACCAGATGACTGTGGTTACGACCTCGGCAAGCCGCCAGTTAGCACGACGGCCGAACTCACGGGAGGCGGACGGGGCGCCTCATCACACGCTGAAGAGGCTCGGCGGGCCGCCGTAGTCTCGCTCAGGGGTCCAGGATCGCCCCGTTTCCAAGTGGTGGGTGGACTGCGAGAGGAGGGCGGTCACCGCCCTCCTCTCTAGAACGAACCTCGCCTTCCCTTCAGGGAAGCTCATGCAGCGCGTCGACGACTCTAGAAGCCGAAACCCCTCCAGCACTGGTAGAAGAGGTAGACGCCACCGGGGACTTTCCCGCCCCATTGGATTCCGGCGTAGGGCGTGTAGCTGAACTGGCCGGCCACGGCGTTGGTCGCCGGAGTGACCAAGACGCCGTCTTGGGTCAGCTTGGCCACGCCCCTCCTCCAACCGTTCACGTTCCCTCCACCATCCATCACGCTCTGAGCGTTGTTGAACGTGCTGGCGGCGCAGATGATCTGATACCGAGCAGTTGAGCCGCCACACCACATCAGGTTTCTCATCACATAATCTGACGGCCTAGTGGTGTTGTAGACCGACGAGCTCTCCTTCTGCATGGTTGTCAGCAGCACTTTCGGGCTGACATGATACGTTTGGGCCGCGCTGTAGATCACCTGGGACATATCCAGCGTGCTGCCGTCTACGTCCTTGACAGTGACCTTGAAGTAACTTCCCTTGCTTGTCAGGAAGGACTTGATAGCTGCCGCATTCATTGAGTTGTAGTCGCGCAGTTGGCCATCGGTGAGAAATGGCGTGTTGTATGCCGGTGGCGATACTGGGGTACTCGCCGCAGCCGGTGTGGCCGTCAGGGCGACCAGCACAATAGCTACAGCCAGCGAAGACACGACTCGTACAAGCTTCATCGAAGTCTCCTTCTATTCCGGGAGTCCCTTGCTGCCCACATGACACCGCGCTGTGGATCGGTCGTCTTGCTCCTCCATCGTCTCGAAGACAACCCTCACGGCACGCTCTCTCCGCGATCACCTGCGCAGCCAGACCGAGCAGGTCGCGCTTCGGTCTGAGGCTCCGGTTCCTCGACGCCAACTGCCTCGGCTGCCCGACCAATCTGAAAGCGTGAATATGAACTGCCCTTCTCTGGGACGGCGCCTTAGCCAGTCTCGGCCGCAGGCTCGCCGGCTCGCAGTCTCGCGGCCACCATCGGCGTTGTCACTCGGCGCCCTTACCTACACCGGACCCGACAGGCTCACTTGCTGGTAGCGCACGCCCGGCCTGAGCTGGGGGGACCGGCGTCGATGGCCGCTTCTACTTCGTTGTCGCGGCGCTCGGGCTCGGGGGAGGCCTTCTCTTTGTCGCGGCCATTGCCGATGGCCTCGGAGCCTCACCCGCTCGCGAGTAGCACCCCGGGCAGCCCCTACCAGCCGGCCGAGGGCTCGTCTTCGTGAGGCTCTCCGACCGCGCTTCTGGAGGAGTCTCGCACCTTGAGGGCGAAGCGGAAGACGATCCGCTGAGGTTCCCGGCGTCGGCCCTCGATATTGTCGATCAGAAGCCGCACCGCAGTCGACGTCATGGCCCGCACCGGTTGCGCCAGGGTGGTGAGCGCCGGTTGGACCAGCTCCGCCCAGAAGGGATCGTCGAAGGCCACCAGCGCGACGTCTTCGGGCACCCGACGCTTCTCGGCGCGCAGAGCCCGCAGAGTGCCGAGAGTCAGCATGTTGCTGCCCACTACGATGGCCTCGAGCTCCGGCCATTCTCGGATGAGCTCCTCAGCCCCGCGATAGCCCGTGGCCAGGAGCAGACCGCCGTCGACCCATCGAGGCTCCAGGCCGTGGGCCGTCATCGCCGCTTTGTAGCCGGCGAGTCGCCTGACACCGGTGTCGATCTGGCTCGACAGGGCAACGTACCCGATGCGGGTCATGCCGTTGCCGACCAGGTGCTCCACTGCCGTGCGCGCCGCCTCGAAACTGTCGCCCAACACGGCGTCGGCGCGTTCGTCCTTGACCGGCCGATCGAACGCGACGACCGGGATGCCCAGGTCGATGAGCTGGCCGATCTCCGGGCCGTTGGCGTCGCACGGCGCCAGGATCACTCCGACCGGCCGCTCGTCCGCGAGCATTTGGAGGTACGCCCGCTGCTTCTCGCTGCTTTCGTCGGTGTTGCAGAGGAGCACGCGGTACCCCCGCCGGTAGGCCTCCTCTTCGGCGACATGGACCATCTCCGAGAAATGGGGGTTCTCGATGTCGCTGATGACCACGCCCACCATCTCGGCGTTCTGGCGACGCAGATTCCGGGCCAGACGGTTCGGCCGGTAGGACATCTCCTCGACGGCCGCGGCAACCTT
>JBEKLW010000533.1:0-2565 GCA_050008815.1 Bryobacteraceae bacterium | reverse complement strand
CGGACCGGCTACCGCACGCCAGAGTTGTTTGAACTCGGGTTTGAGGTAGCCTGAGAGGGCGTGGCCGCACAGCGACTTGGACAGCACTTCCTGACTTCAAGCCCTGCTCTCCAGCGCCTGGCGGAAGCGGCGTGTCCGGCGCGCGAGCCACTGGTCATTGAGATTGGCCCGGGCCGCGGCGCGCTGACGCGCTTTCTGGCGGAACGCGCCGACCGCGTCGTGGCGATCGAGATCGACTCGGCGCTGGCCGCGCGGCTCCGCCTCGGCTTCCCTGGGGTCGAGGTGATCGAGGCCGACGTGCTGGCCACCGGCCTGGGGCAATGGGGGCCGGCGGTGGTGGCCGGCAACCTGCCCTACTACATCAGCTCTCCGATCCTAAAGCGGATCTTTGCCATGGGTGAACTGCTGCGCCGCGCTGTGGTGCTGGCGCAGCTCGAGGTGGCCGAGCGGCTGACGGCGCGCCCGGGCACGCGCGACTACGGGTTCCTGACAGTGGAGACCAACCTATACACCCAGCCCGAGCTTCTGTTCCGCGTGCCGCCGGGGGCGTTCTCGCCGCCGCCCAAGGTGGATTCGGCGGCGGTGCGGCTGACGCCGCGGGCGACCGGTGCGTGGGGAATCGAGGACCGCGCGGGGTTTCTGGAGTTTGCCGGGCGCTGCTTCCGCCAGAAGCGCAAGACGCTGCGCAACAACTTGCTGCCGTTCTATGGCCGGCAGGTGGAGGTTTGGCCGGAAGCGGGCCTGAGGGCGGAGCAGTTGCCGCTGGAGAAACTGGCGGAGCTGCATGCGCGTGTCCGGGAAACCGATAGCGGACAGCCGATAGCCGACAGCCGATAGCGGATACTCGTACGCGCTCCTCTTTCACGGGAGGCTGGGCCGCGGCGTGAGCCAGAGGTGCGTGTCGCCCGTTGCGCCCAGCAGGCCAGCCGGCGCTTGACGGGAGCACTGAGAAGCGCCTAGGCTTGCGAAGATCGTATCGTCGTCCAGGAGGCAGACATGGAGGAGTTGGCTGCACCGGTCCGGTTCGCCGAGCGGATCGGCGTGGGTCCGAGCGGCTTTCGGTTCGGGCGTGTCCTGGCGTTCTTCATGGCGCTGGCGGTGGCCGACCTGCTAACGAACGGGGTGCGGGCGGCGGTGGCGGGGGAGTCCGGGTCCCTGGCGTCCACCTTCTACTGGAGCGTGGCGTTCGCGCTCACGCTCACCGTTTCCGCGGCGACCTGCTTCGGCCTCATCCGCAACGAGGTCGGCGCCACGTTCGCCGCCGGGGCGTTGAACCTGGCCCTTTGGATTCCGGCGTCGTGGGCAACATCCTCAGTGGAGCTGCCAGACCGCAAGATGGCATTCATCGTGCTGCTCTTGGCGCTGCTGCATTTCGGGGCGCTTGCGGTGGGGTTCGGCTTCAGACGGCGCCCGTGGCTGGTCGCGAGTCTGGGGTGGGCCCTCGCCAGCGCCATCCAGTTTGGAGTCCTGGTTCCGCTGATTCCTTCGCTCCGTGAAGCCGGAATGCTGCTGAGCTTCTGGCTGTTCCGGCTCGGCGACGTCGTGGCCACCATGGCCCTGCTGTGGGCGGGGCTGCAAGTCGTGGATGCCGCCCGAGGCCGGCTGCCGCGATGGATAGGTGGGGCGATCATCTGGGGCGACGGAATCGGCCTGACCCTGCTGGCAATGTCCGGGTTTTACAGCAGGCCGTTTTTCCAAATCGACCTCCGGTCGGACAGCCTGAATTACTCGGCGCTCGCCCTTGGCCTCGTGCTGTTCCTGTTCGCCATGGTCTGCATGTTCGTGCTGGTCTATAAGATGTGGGCGGCGATCCAGGATGGCTACGCCCGGGCGACGCCCGAGAAGGCCTTCGCTTTTCTGTTCATCCCCCTGTTCAACTTCTACTGGCGGTTTCAGGTCTTCTGGGGATTTGCGAAGGACTTCAACGCTTACGTGGATCGCTACTCCCTCAGAGTGCGCAAGCTGCCCGCGGGCCTGCTGTTGGCGTATCCCATCGTGTTGATCGCGTCGTACCCGTTCATATTGACGCGCTATGCAACCGTTGGGTTAGCACTGCCCTGGCTGTTGTTGGCGCTCTGCACCGCGGCGATTACCGGCGGGGTGAACGCCCTGGCGGCGGGCTCTGGCGGCGCCGTGGTATGTGCGGGCTGCCAGGCGCAGGTGGCGGTCACGAGCGCGTTCTGCCCGTTCTGCGGGCGGCGGCTTGCGGCGGCGCCGCTCGCAGCCCCATCGGCCGGCTGAGCCGCATGCAGCGGGCCGCGCGAGACGCTCCGCTATACTGAAATCTCATGGTTCGCGTGCGTTTCGCGCCCTCTCCGACCGGCTTTCTGCACATAGGCAGCGCGCGTACGTTCATCTTCAACTGGCTCTATGCCCGCCACCACGGGGGCACGATGATCCTGCGCCTGGACGACACCGACATCGAGCGCAACACGCAGGAATCCGAGGCCTCGATCTTCGATGGCCTGCGCTGGCTGGAGCTGGATTGGGACGAGGAGTACCGGCAATCCGAGCGCCTCGCGCTGCACCGCCAGCTCGCCGAGGCGATCCTTGCCAAAGGCCTGG
>JBEKLW010000532.1:0-2565 GCA_050008815.1 Bryobacteraceae bacterium | reverse complement strand
GGCGCGGCGGGGTCGGCGATAGCCACGGGAGTGTCGAGCAGTTTGAAGATCCGCTCCGCGCTCGCCATCGCCGCCTGCAGGATGTTGTACTTGTCGCTCAAGTCCTGGATGGGCCGGAAAAAGCGCTGCGAGTACTGGATGAAGGCGATCGCCGTGCCGACGGTCAGCGCCCCGGTGAGCGCCATGGCACCGCCGCGATAGAGGATGATGGCCACCGCCAACACGCCGAGGAATTCCACCGTCGGATAGAACAGCCCGTAGGCCAGGATGGAGTCCTTGTAAGCCTCCATGTGGTCGCGATTGACCTTGTCGAATTCCTCGAAGCTGCGCTCCTCGCGGTTGAAGAGCTGGATCACCATCATCCCCGAGATGTGTTCCTGGAGATAAGCATTGATGCGCGCGATGGCCGTGCGAATGCGCCGGTACGATTCACGCACGGCTTTGCGGAAGAGCGCAGTGACCAGCCCGATGAACGGCAGCACCGAGAATGTCAGCAACGCCAGCTTCCAGTTGATGCTCAGCATCACGACCATGATGCTGACCAGTGAGAAGATGTCGCCAAAGATCGCCACCAGGCCGGAGGCGAAGAGCTCGTTGAGGACGTCGACGTCGGTTGTCACCCGCGTCACCAGTCGCCCTACCGGGTTGCGGTCAAAGAAGCTCAGGTGCAGCCGCTGCAGGTGCGCAAAGAGTTCCTTGCGCAGGTCGTACATCACGCGCTGCCCGACGAGCTGCATCGTGAAGGCCTGCGCGAACTCCAGGAGGAAGGTTACGAGCGCCGTGGGCAGAAAGAGCAGCAGGGCGATCTGAACAATGCCGGCGCGCGGGTCGGGGCTGAGGATCCGGCTGAAGATGGCCGGGGCTTTGGCGCCGCTCACCGGGTCGAGATATCGGTCGACGAGCAGCTTGATGAAGTAGGGCGGTGCAGCCTGGAAGACGCCGTAGAGGACAATCGCCGCGAGCGCCAGGAACACCACCAGCCAGTACGGGCGCAGATAGGCGAGCAGCCGCCTCATCAGCCGCGCGTCGTACGCTTTGCCGAGAACCTCTTCTTCGTGGAAACTGTCTGCCATAAACTAAAGTTAAATGTCAAAGGTCGAAGGTTGAAAGTCAGAGGCCTTTCGACCTTCGACTGTCGACTTTCGACCGTCCTCTCACGCCTCTTGCTCCAGCTCTTCCTCGATCAGCTGCTTGTTGTAAAGCTCGCTGTAATGCCCGTTGAGGGCCAGCAGATCTTCGTGCTTGCCGCGCTCCACGATCTCTCCGTCGTGGAGGACCACAATCTCATCGGCATTGCGGATGGTGGAGACGCGATGCGAAATCAGCAGCGTGGTCCGGCCCGCCATTACCTCGGTAAGGTGCTGGAGGATTCGCTCTTCCGTGTAGGTGTCCACACTCGAGAGAGCGTCGTCCAGAATCAGAATTCGCGGGTCGCGGATGACGGCGCGCGAGATCGTGGTGCGCTGCTTCTGGCCGCCGGAGAGCGTCAAGCCGCGCTCGCCCACCATGGTGTCAAAGCCTTGCGGGAAGCCGCGGATTTCCGGCAGGATGTTGGAAATTTCCGCCGCCCGGTCCACGTCTTCGTCCGAGGCCGCGGCGGTGCCAAAGCGGACGTTCTCGCGAATCGTCTCGCTGAAGAGAAAAGTCTCCTGCGGTACAAAGCCGATGCTCGCGCGCAGCACCTGAAGGGGAATCTGCCGGATGGGCACGCCGTCGACGAACACGGTCTCAGGGGGCGCGTCACAGAGGCGCGGAATCAGGCTGACCAGGGTGGATTTTCCCGACCCCGTCGCGCCCACGACGGCGACGGTGCGGCCGGCGGGAATATGCAGATTGAGGTTCTTCAGGATCGGCCGGCCGTTGTAGCTGAAGCTCAGGTTGCGGAACTCGATCTCGCCGCGGATCGAGGTGAGGGGTTGCGGCGGCACGTCGCGGTCATCGATGTCGGGGCGCGCCTGGAAGATTGTGTTGAGCCGCTCCAGCGACGCGAGACCCCGCTGGAGCAGATTCATCACCCAGCCGATGGCGATGATCGGCCAGATCAGGTAGAAGAGGTACACGTTGAAGGCCGCGAAAGTTCCCACCGTAATCTGGCCGGCGAGGACGTGCCGGCCACCTACAATCATAATAAGGATGAACGCCAGGGCGAAGAGCAGGGCCATGGCGGGCCACATCGAGCTCGTGATCCAGATGAGCCCCTGGTTCTTGTCCACGAACTCGCGGTTCAGGCGGGCGAACTGCGCTTGCTCCGCCTCCTCCTGCACGAAGGCGCGCACGACGCGCACGCCGGAGAGGCTCTCGCGCACTTTTTCGGTGAGGCGCGAATACAGCTCCTGGATCTTCTCGAAGCGGTCGTGAATCATCCCGCCGAAGACTTTGACGGCGATGGAGACCAGCGGCATGGGGGCGAGCGCCAGCAGGGTCAACCGCCAGTCGAGCTTGAGCATCACGCTGATAGCGGCGACGCCCAGCGTCACCGTGCCCGCCGAGTACATGATGCCCGGGCCGACGAGGTTGCGGACGGCGTTAAGGTCGTTGGTGAGCTTCGACATCAGGTCGCCGGTG
>JBEKLW010000531.1:0-2569 GCA_050008815.1 Bryobacteraceae bacterium | reverse complement strand
TCGAAGGGTCTTAGCGCTTAGAAGGTGAGGTTGTCCCTGGGGGGCGGAGTGCGCCCCTGCCGCTTCCGCGGACCGGTGAGAGGGAAAGAGCATGTCAGTCCAGGTTCTTCTGCACGGCAAACTGCTGGGCATAGAAGAATTCCTCCTGTCTTCGCCCGGCGTGACCGCCTGCGAGCGGGAGACCGCGGACCTGCTCGTCGGCCGGTCGCACTGGGTCGCGCTGCTGATGGAAGTCTTGCCGCGGGCGTTGCTCGGCGAGTTCGGACTGCCGAGCGTGCTGCTGGGCTCGAGCGGCGGCGGGCAGTTCCTGCTGGTGCTGCCCGGCGAGGCGCGGGCGCCGGCCGACGAGTTCCTGGCCGCGGCGGGCCGCCAGGTGGAGGAGCTGAGCGGCGGGTGGCTGAAGCTGGTCTGGGCCGTCACGGAGAACCTGGGCGACTGGAGCGTGGTGCGCAAGCGGCTGGGAGAGGCGTCGCAGCGGCGCGTCGGCGCCGCACCGCCGGGGCCGGAGGCCTTTGTTCCCTTCGCGGCGCCTGGCCCGTCCCCCGACAGCGCGTACTTTCTCGAGTTGGCCTGCGGGCTGTGGCAGGCGGAAAGCGCCGGCTGGAATCCGGAGGAACCGGCGCGGATCCTGCTGGCCGCGGGAAAGCACACCTGGAGCCTGAGCGCGAACCGGGGTGGGGAGGAGATCCCGCTGGCGCGGCACGCCGCCCCGAGCGATGATGGCGCCGCCCCGGCCGACCTGGCAACGCTGGCCTCGCGCGCCCAGGGGCGCCGCACCTGGGGCGTGCTGCGCGGGGACGTGGACAGCTTCCGGATCCGCTTGCGGCGAGCGCAGACCATCGAGGAGCACGTGCGGCTCTCGGTGCTCTACAAGCAGTTCTTCGCCGGCGAGCTGGAGGTGTTGTGCTCGCAGCCGGAGTACTGGCGAAAGATCACCATCCTGTACTCGGGCGGGGACGATTTCGCGGTGTACGGCGCCTGGGACGCCCTGATCCCGCTGGCTCGCGAGATGCAGCGGCTGTTTCACCGTTTCACCGAAGAGAACCTGAAGGATTTTCCGGGGCCCGAGGGCAAGACCATCTCGGCGGCGGCGGCGCTGGCGCCGGATGCCGAGGCGGTCTCGCTGGCCTGGGTCCACGCGGAAGCGGCGCGGCGTCTGGAGCAGGCCAAGGACATGGGCAAGGACTGCATCTCTGTGCTGGGCCGCGTGCTGGAATGGCGGCACGCAGCCGATGCCGCCGATCTCAAGGACACGCTGGCGCGGATGGTCCCGGAGGTAGACTCCGCGGACCAGTTCCTCCGCGAGTTGACGTCGTTCTACCATAAGGGCGGCCAGATCTGGTCGCGAGGTGGCGAGCAGCGCTTCGACCGGCCGTGGCGGTTTCAGCGGCGTTTGAATCGCGTGCTGGCCGGCGCCAAGGACCGCGAGCTTCAGAAGCTGCGCGCGCACCTGGCCAACGAGATGATGGGGCGCGGAGCGGCGCAGGTGAAGCTGCGGCCGGCCGGCCTGGTTGCCCTGGAGTGGGCAAGACTACTGACCGAGGTGTAATACGATGGCGGAACTGCAGCAGGAACCACGGAACCGGGAAGGCCGCCCGCCCCGCGAGGGGCGAGGCCCGCGCGAAGGCGGAAGCCGCGAAGGCGGTGGCCGCGAGGGCGGCAGGGGCGAGGGCCGCGAGCGCGACGATCGGCGCATGGATCGCCGCTTCGAGGGGCCGCCGGAAATCGACCTGGAGAAGCTGATCAGCGACCCGTTGTACCTGGACAACCAGGCGCACGGCGTGGTCAGCCGGATGCGCGATATGGACTCCGGCACCAAGAGCCAGTTGCGCCGGCTTTACAACGCCGTGCGCCGGGCCTGCCGGACCCCCGAGGGCGAGCGGCAGCAGCAGTTCGTCATGCTGCGCGCGCGGCTGGCCTACACCATCGCGCGCCATTCGCTGCGCAGCCTGGACATGCTGGAGAGACTGCTGCTCCAGGTGACGCGCAAGAACGACGCGCGCGGCTACGAGCGGTTCCGGGACCTGTTTGAGGCCATCGTGGCCTACAACGAATAGCGAGGGAGCATGAGCGCGCACACTGCCGATACGCAATTGAGACTGATTGGGAAGCTGGTCCTGGAGGGAGACCTCTACTGCGAGACCGGCCTGCACATCGGAGCGGGCAAGGGCTCGCTGGAGATCGGCGGGGCCGACAACCCGGTGATCAAGGACGCCTTCGGGAGGCCCTACGTGCCGGGCAGCTCGCTCAGGGGCAAGCTGCGCTCGCTGCTCGAGCAGGCGCTCGGGGCGGTGGCCCCGGCCGAGCTGGTCTACCTGTCGAAGCGCAAGGGGCAGGAGGTCCGCATCCACCAGAGCGACCGGCCGGACGACGAGATCTGCCTGCTGTTCGGGCGCAACCCGGGGCGGATGGAGCGCGTCAGCGGCGAGGCGCTAGAGAGCTCGGTGGCGACGCCGGCGCGGCTGACGGTCTACGACGCGCCACTGGACCAGGACAGCATCACCGCGCAGATGCGGGAGAACCTCGACGACGAGCTGACCGAGGTCAAGAGCGAGAACGCCATCGACCG
>JBEKLW010000530.1:0-2581 GCA_050008815.1 Bryobacteraceae bacterium | reverse complement strand
CAAGAAGAGGATTACGCGTGTGCGCAAGCGTTACTGGCTCACAAAACCCGTAAGAGCGGCTGCGGTTGTCTGTCTCGCGCTTTTCCTGGTATTCTTGGGAAAGCACGCCTACACGATCATGCATTCGCTGGCCCATCACGGGCCAATGGCCGCCGCGAGACCCGCGGTTCGGGCGGCGCGTTCACTGGTTGGACACATTCGGTATTGACCGAGCTTGTTTTTGTTGGTATACTGGGCATACCTGGAGGTACGGTAGATTTGTCAGGTCATTCCAAGTGGCATAATATTAGACTTCGCAAGGGCAAGCAGGACGCGGAGCGAGGTAAGATGTTTACCAAGCTTGCGCGTGAGATCATCGTGGCCGCAAAGGCCAGCGGCGGAAACCCGGACTCCAATCTCAGGCTCCGGCTGGCCGTCCAGAAGGCCCGCGCCAAGGGCCTCACCGTCTCCTGTGATCTGAACTACCGCAAGAACCTCTGGAAGTGGGGCAAGACGGCGCCCGAGGTGATGAGGGAGCTGTTCCAGCTCGTCGATGTCGGTATTGCCAACGAGGAAGACTGCCAGATGGCGCTCGGCATCCAGGCCGAGGTGGACGTGCACTCGGGCCAGCTAGACGTCTCGCAATACTCCCAGCTCACCCAGAAGGTGCTCCGCGAGTACCCGAACCTGAAGGTGATGGCGATCACGCTGCGCGAATCCCGGAGCGCCTCCCACAATGGCTGGTCGGCCTGCCTGCACGACGGGAAGGAGTTTCTCGGCAGCCGGCGCTACGAGATCACGCACATTGTCGATCGCGTGGGCGGCGGGGACGCCTTCGCCGGAGGCCTGATCTACGGTCTCCAGCACCTGGGCAGTCACCAGGAGGCGCTGGAGTTCGCGGTGGCCGCCTCCTGCCTGAAGCACTCCGTCCCCGGCGACTTCAACCGCTGCAGCGCCGAGGAGGTCAAGGCGCTGCTCAAGGGCGGCGGCTCCGGGCGGGTGCAGAGGTAGCATGAACCGCGGGGGCCCGGTCTGGGCGCCGGGCGCTTCTGCGCGTCCGTGGCGACCTCTATAATGATTAGTTGTATGCTTCGGGGCAGTCTTCTCGCGGTCTTCGGCATGTGCGGGCTGGCGTTCGCCCAGACTCCGCAGCCGCAGCAGGGGGAGCCGCAGCCGGCGCCGATTCGCGTGCAGGTCAACGAGGTCATCGTGCCCGTGACGGTGACGGACTCCAAAGGCGCCTTCATCTCGAACCTGGGCCGATCCGACTTCCGCATCTTCGAGAACGGCCGGGAGCAGAAGATCGTCTACTTCAGCCGCGAGCGTGACCAGCCCGTGGTGGCCGGGTTCCTGCTGGATCTGAGCAGTTCCTCGCGGGTGCACTGGAAGGCGTTTCAGAACACGGCCATGGAGCTGGTCTGGATGCTGCTGTCGGAGGACCGGCAGCGCAAATACAGCGGTTTCCTGGTCACCTATTCAACCGACGCCGAGCTGGCGGTCGACACCACCCAGGACCCCGAGCCGATCGTGGACAAGATCCGCAGACTGAGGCCGGGCGGCGGCGCGGCGCTGCTGGACGCAATCTACCTCGGCATCACCAGGCACCACCTGATCGTGGGCGAGCCCATCGAGCCGCGGCGCGTGCTGATCGTCATCGGCGACGGCAACGACAACGCCAGCAAGCACAGCATCGACGAGATCATCGAGCTGGCCCAGCGAAGCCTGGTGACCATCTACGGCGTGAGCACGACGGCCTTCGGCTTCGCCAGCGCGGGCGACGCAACGCTGCGGCGTCTGGCCGACGAGACGGGCGGCCGGGTCGAGTATCCGCTCGAGAACGTCTACAAAGACGTCTCGGGCTACCTCTCCAAGCCGCAAGATGCCGGTAATTACGCCCTCACGGTGGGCTCCGGAGAGTACGCCGCCGCAATCTCCAGCAACATGTTCGATGCCATCGTCAAGGTGGCCGGGGAGGTCACCACGCAGTACATTCTGCGCTACGTCCCCGACACCAGCGACACTACCCGCCAGTTCCGCTCGGTTCGGGTGGACGTGCCGGGCCTGGCCGACGTGAAGGTCCGGGCGCGCAGAGGCTACTACCCCTTCGCTCCGTAACCGCCGGCGCTATTCCGGGGACGGGCTGGGAAACACGGTCACGCCTTCCCAGCGGGCCACCACCGCGGTGGCCAGGCAGTTGCCGAGGAGGAAGATCCAAACGGTGAGGGAGAGCCGCCTCACCTCTCGCCCCACTTCAGCTTCTGCCTGAGCACGTCGAAGAAATGGGACTTGGGCGGGCGGATCAGTTGCAGCACGTGTGGCGAGCGGTCACACACCACCTTGTCGCCCGCGCGCAGCGGCTCGCCCACCTGGCCGTCGATGGTCAGATAGGCCTCGTCGTCGCCGGCGCGGTTTAGCACGGCGATGGTGCTCGTATCGGGCACGATCACCGGGCGGTTGGTAAGCGTGTGTGGGCAGATCGGCGTGAGGCAGAACGCGCCGACGCGCGGGAAGATGATGGGGCCGCCGGCGGAGAGCGAATAGGCGGTCGAGCCGGTGGGCGTGCAGACGATCAGGCCGTCGGCCTTGTAGGCGGCGACGAAGC
>JBEKLW010000053.1:0-9519 GCA_050008815.1 Bryobacteraceae bacterium | reverse complement strand
CGGGGTGAGCCCGCAGGCGTACTTGAACAGTACGTCGAGGACTCACCCCGAGCGCAACGCAGAAGATGCCGGCCTCCCGCAAGCCGCAGCCGAAGGCGTGTGAGAAGATCGGGCTAACCCGCGGGCTCGACGTCTGTTTGCGCGAAATCTGAGCCTTTGTAGAGCAACGGCTCGCCGGCCGCTTTAGCCAGGGCGTAGGAGAAGCAGTCGCCGTAGTTCAGTCCCGCACGGTGGCGGCCCTTGCCGTACTTGCGAAAGGCCCTCCGGGCGATCCCGGCCTGCTCGGCATCGACGGGGATGCTTTCGAATCGCGCCCGCAGGAGAAAACGATCGAGAAGGCGGCCTCCCGGAGCGCCGAAGCGCCCTTCGAGTACCATGGCTGCCTCGAGCACCGTTGCGGCCGAGATCAACCGCCGCGCGCTCGACTCGATCGCCTGATTGAACCGGCGCCGCTCGGGTTCATCGAGCAGAATGGCGACCAGCGCCGAGGTATCTATGACCATCAGCGTGGCAGGCCGTGTTCGTCGTACCCGATGATCTCTTCGGGCGCGCGGTCATCAAGCACGGGAAGGGTGGCGCAGCGCTTGGCGATCTCGTCCAGCTCGTCGGCCAGGGATCGGCCGCGCCGCCGCGGCCGGACACGATCCAGCCGCTCGCGGAGGGCATTGGCGACCGCTTCGGTCAGGCTCTCGCCCGTGGCGCCGGCAAGCCGCCGGGCCAGCCGGTCGGCCTGCGGATTCTTGATGCTGAAGGCCATGAGGCCACCTTTCTAGAATCATATCACAATTCTAGAATCCGCTTGGCGCAACGAAACGCCCGTAATCCGTCCGCGAGCCGGCGCGGCTTCCGCTCTGTGGCGCACGTCTTCAGCGTGCAGCGTCGGCTTCAGCCGACGTCTGACGCAAGGCTCCCCGAACGTGTCCCCGCACTCGCCTTGCGTCTCCAGGTCGCCGCCGGCGTTCTGGCTCCTTTGAGACACTGTTCCTCCGTCGGCCCCGCACCTAAAGTTCCAAGGCAATTGTGCCGATTCCTGTCCAGTTGAGCAGAACCCATTTTAGGTTTTCGGGCCCGCCGCTCCGAGGCATGTGAGGTATAATGGCCCTTCCAGCTATGGCAGTTGTACATCAGCCCAAGCTCCGATGGGGGGAGCGGGATTTTGAAGTCGCCGCGTACCTCAAGGAACGGCGTGTCCAGCCCTATTACGCAACGGCCCTTGGCGCTCTGTTCGACTGCGACTGCATGGAGATCCTGCCGCTGGTGAAGGACCGTGTGGTCGACACAGTCTTCGCCGACCCGCCTTTTAACCTGGGGAAGGAGTACGGTGAGAAGTGCAATGACAAGCGACCCAACAGCGAGTACCTGGAGTGGTGCTTCGGGTGGGTGCGGGAATGCGTCCGGGCATTGAAGCCGGGCGGAGCCCTGTTCCTATACAACCTTCCCAAGTGGAACATCCTTCTGGGCGCCTACCTCACTTCGGTGGGCATGGAGTTCCGGCACTGGATTGCGATAGAGATTTCCGCGTGCCTCCCCATCCCCGGAAGGCTTCACCCGAGCCATTACAGTCTGCTCTACTTCACCAAGGGCAAGCCCAACACGTTCAGGCGAATCCGGACCCCAATTCAGACTTGTCGCCACTGCGGAGGCGAGGTCAGAGATTACGGCGGCCACCGCGACGCTATGAATCCGAAGGGCGTGAATCTCAAGGATGTGTGGACCGACATTCCGCCTGTCCGCCATTGGAAGTTCAAGTCGAAGGGCCGCCTGGCGAACGCTCTTTCGACCAAGATCCTCGACCGCGTCGTCGAGATGTCCACGGCTCCGGGCGACCTAGTGCTGGACCCCTTCGGGGGCAGCGGGACGACTTTCGCTGTGTGTGAGAGGAAGAACCGCCGCTGGATCGGCATGGAGATCGAGTTCTGCCGCGAGATAGCGGAGCGAATCGAGGGAGGTGGCATCCACAGCCACAAGAACGATGATTATGTGGACGCCTAACCTTTTGCTCGCCCGGATGTGAGCTTCGGGATTCGGGGGACGTCGTAGCTGGTCGTGTCGTGCTCGATGACGACCACCTCGAGCACGCCATTGTCGCAGGCGGCAGACCTCCAAAGAACAAAATACGGCTCGAGTTCCTGTATGTTTCCCACTCGGTCCGTCAGGTACTTATAGAGTTCTCGCGACGGGACGACCAAGGTTCCTGCCGCAATCAGCCCGGACGAGAGGAGCATCGTCATCTTGTTCAGCGACCGGTGGCTTGAGGATATGTTCCCTGTTTCCCATTCGGCAACCACTGGGCCCTCAGGCCCCATGATCACCGCGTCGAAATCGCCGAGTTGCTGTCCAAGGGCATTCTTGGCCCTTCCTTCGATCACCCAGCCCCTGTCCTTCAGAGACCCAATGAACTCCCGTTTGATGGGAAGGACCCCGTTCCCCTTGCCGCGCTTCTTTCCGCTCTCTGGATAGATGGTGAAGGAGCCGCTACCGGGGGGCCAACAACAGCTCTTGGCGGCGTCCCGAATAGTCTTCCGCGTGTGTCTCCAGTGCGCCGACCGGGCGTAGTGCCCTCGGCTTATCAACGTCTCTGTGCGGACTATTCTCAATCTTCCCCGCGATAGAGCCTCCGCAGGAAACGTATCGGGTCTATCCCCAGCGCATCAGCGACTTCCCGAAACTCCACGACGTCTAGCCGGCGCTCACCCCGCTCGTACTTGGAGACGAAGGACTGCGGCCGCTTGAGACGGGCAGCCAGTCTGGACTGGGTGAGGCCAGCACGCATCCTGGCGTCGGCCAGAAGCCTGCGGAACCTCGTGTGCGTTTCGCTCCCCACGGTATTCGACTCGACCGGAACAAGCATAGACCGGGGCGCGGGGCAAACCCAAAATGGGTTTCTGGAGCAAGCGGCTGCCGACATCCACCGGAACCGCAACACCTCCAGTCGGGGAGGCTGCGCGCGACCAGCGGCTGCCGAAGAATGCGCCGGCCCTGGGTGCCTGGCCTACACCCAGGCGAGGTTGCCGAACGTCCGCTGCCACTTCTTGCGGCGCTGGTAGTTGCGCGCCAGCTCCATGTAAACGCCCAGGTCGCGGTCCAGATCCGACTGCGTGCCGTCGAAGTAGAAGTTGCGGATGGGGATGCCGCCCAGGTCCCGCGAAACGCGCGGGTAAACCGCCTCGCAGACGATCCCGTTCATGCAGGTGAACGGGCTGATATCGATGATGCCGTCGGCGCCCCGCTTGGCCAGGCAGACCGTCTTGCCGACGTTGAGCACCATCTCGCCCAACGCCCCGTCGCTCGGCAGGTAGGGCCGCGCCGCCTCCAGCACCTCCTCCACCGGCGGCTCCTCGTAGCCGATGAAGTCCTCCCGGAAGGGCTCGATCAGCACGTGCTCGTCGTGCCTCAGCACCTTCTTGCGAATCCAGGCCTTGAGCGCCTCGAAGGAGTGCTGCCGCCCCGCCAGGTGCAGGTTGCGGAACTGCTCGGTGATCGTGTACCAGACCCACTCCGTGATATCGGAGATCCAGGCCTCGGCGCCGTACTCCTCCAGTTGCCGCACCAGGTTCTCGTTCGAGAAACAGTGCAGGCGGCAGAAGATCTCGCCGACGATGCCGATGAGCGGCGTCGAGCGGTCGCGGTGCACGGGCAATGCGCGGAAACGGTCGCGGCAGCGCAGCAGCGCGTCGCGGAGGGCCTTGAGCTGCGCGGGAGGGGCGAGCGGCGCGGTCTCGACGGTCTTGCACAGGTCGTCCAGGCATTCCTCGTAGAGGGCCTCGGCGCTGCCCTTCCGGGCCTCGTACGGCCGGTACTGCAAGAGCACCTTCTGGAGGATGTCGGCGGCCAGCAGCGCGCGCCAGCCGGTACGCACGAACTCGCGCGCGTAGGGCCCGAAGTCGGCGTAGCCGTCGCTGCTCGTGGGCGAGATGACGCCGGTGCGGGGATAGCCGTTGTTCGCCAGTACGTGGCGCAGGTAGGGGGCGTATTGACCGAAGCGGCACGGTCCCCCCGCCGTGGGCATGAACAGCACCACCTCGGCCGGGTCGATCTCGGGCTGCTCGAGCAGCTTCATGAAGTCGCCCACGGTGACCTTGGCGGGGTAGCATTCGTCGCCGGAGGTGTAGCGCGCCCCCAGCTCCCGCGTGCGATGGTCCGAGGGCGGCGTGATGTCGGCATCCAAGCCCAGGGCGCGGAACGCCGCGGCGAAGGTCCGGCCGCTGCCGTAAGCCATCGGCGGGATGAAGATCCGCTTGCCCTTCAGTGGACTGGACTGGCAGCCATCGCCGCTTCCGGCTTGTAGCATCGCAGGATTCCTTTGCTGTCCAGGTAGGCCTCGCAGCGGGTCATGTATCCGGCATCGTTGCCGTGGCCGTCGAACTGGAGCACCAGCAGCGGCGCGCCCGCGGCCTCGCGGGTGAAGTGCTTGATGTAGGAGTCGGGCCCGCACTTGAAGTTCGAGATGTAGACCAGGTGCAGGTTCGGCCGCCCGCTCACCAGCCGCGCCGCGCTGAGGATCTTCCGCCCCGAGATCCAGTACATGTTGGGGTGCAGGTCGCCGATCGGCTCCTGCCCGGTCACCAGGAAATCGAACGGCAGGACGTTGGCCCCGTAGCGGTGGCGCAGCTTGCGCGGCACGTCGCAGTTAATGTTCCGGTCGTAAATGTTGTAGCCGCGGCCCACCAGCACCAGGCCGGGCTCGCCGGTGCGATCGAGCACCTCCAGCGCCTTCCGGCCGGCCTCCAGCAACCCCTGCTGGAAGTCGCGCTGCGCGGCGTAGGCCGCGTCCACGGCGCGCTCGTTGGCGCGCCGGCTCACGCCCAGCCGCCGCATGGCCGCGTACAGGCCGTTCTTGACGTGTTCGCGCCCGAGTTGGAAGTGGAGCTGCGGAATCAGGAACATGTGCCGGTGGGCTTCCAGCCGCGGCGCCGCGCGCAGCACGAAAGGCAGCGTCTGGTTCCACGGGCAGAAGTGCGCCGTCGAGGAGAGGCCCTCCTCCGCCTCGGCGTCCAGCACGTTTGGCAGCAGGATGTAGTCCACGCCCATCTGGACCAGCGCGGCGACGTGCCCGTGCGCCACCTGGATCGGATAGCAGGGCTGCGCCAGCGCCATCTCCAGCCCCTCGGCGGCGATGCTCGGGTCCGTGAGCGGCGAGACCGCCGCCTGGATGCCGAGTTCGGTGAAGTAGCGCAGCCAGAACGGCAGGTTATCGAAGATCGACATGGCGCGCGGCAGGCCGACGCAGAGCTGGCCGGGGATCCGCTCGAGCTTGCCGCCCAGCGGGTGGCCGGCCAGCGACTCCAGCAGCCGCTCGCGGAACGCGAACAGGTCCTCGATCACCGGCTTGCGTCCGGTCGCCGAGGGCTTGCGGAACTTGTCCGAGCACTTGTCGCCCCAGTGGCTCTTGTGGCCCTCGATGGTGAACTCCTTGATGTCGCAGAGGTTCGAGCAGGCCTGGCAGACGAAGTCGCGGCTGGTCATGTGGAGCCGGGAGAGATCGTAGCCGCGGAAGCGCGAGGCGCCGTGCATGGCTTCCTGCCACTGCCGCGCAATCAGCGCCATGCCGATGGCGCCCACCACGCCGTTGTGCGGCGGCACCGTGATCTTCTTGCCCAGCAGGCCGGCGAAGGCCGCCGCCACCGAGTCGTTGTACGCCGTGCCGCCCTGGAAGTAGATCACCCGGCCGATCTTCCGGCCCCGGACCACGCGGTTCAGGTAGTTGAGCGCGATCGAGTAGGCCAGGCCGGCCACGAGGTTCGGCACCGATTCGCCCTTGTGCAGCCAGCCCGTCACGTCGCGCTCCATGAAGACCGTGCAGCGCTCGCCCAGCCGGGTGGGCGCCGGGGCCGCCAGCGCCAGGTTGGCGAATTCGCCCTTGATCGAGATGCCGAGCTTCTCGGCCTGCTCCTCCAGGAACGAGCCGGTGCCCGCGGCGCAGGCCTCGTTCATGGCGAAGTCCACTACCACGCCGTTCTCGATCGAGATGAACTTGGAATCCTGCCCGCCGATCTCGAAAATGGTGTCCACGGGCTCGCCGCCGAGCGTGCCGGAGACGTGCAGCGCCCCGGTCTTGTGCGCGGTGATCTCGTCGTTCACCACGTCGGCGCCGACCAGCTCGGCGATCAGCTCGCGCCCCGAGCCGGTGGTTCCCACGCCGCGGATCACCAGCCGCGGACCCCAGATCCGCTCCAGCTCGCTCAGGCCCTGCTGGACCGCCTCGATCGGCCGGCCGGCCGTGCGCAGGTAGATGTCGTGAATCACGGCGCCGTTCTCGTCCATGGCGACGACGTTGGTGGAGACCGAGCCGATGTCGATGCCCAGGTAGGCCGGGATGGGCGCGTCGCCCGGCGGCGGCGCGTACGACTGGACGCGGTGGCGCAGCAGGACCACGTTCTCCATCGACAGAGGCTGCGCATCGCAGACGCTCTCTTCGGCCTCGTGCTGGCTGAGCCGGTGGATCTCGCGGAAGGAGCGCTTCTTGCGCTCCTCGGCCTCCAGCATCGCCGTGCCGATGGCGCCGCACCAGGCATACAGCTCCGGCGCCACCAGCTCGTCCTCGGCTAGGCCGAAGGCTTCCCGCAGCGCCCGCGTAACGCCGGAGTTCTGCGACACCGCGCCGATCAGCGCCACGGGCTTGGTCACCGGGCGGCCCTTGATGATGCTGGCCTTGAAGTTGCGCGCCACCGCGTCGCACAGGCCGCGGAGGATCTCGGCCGGCGTGTAGCCCTTCTGCTGCGCGTGGATCATGTCGCTCTTGGCGAACACCGAGCAACGGCCGGCCACCCGCGCGGCGCAGCCCGCCGTGTCCACCACCGCGCCCATCTCCTCGACCGAGTAGCCCATCCTCAGCGCCTGCTGATCCAGAAACGAGCCCGTGCCGGCGGCGCACTCCCCGCTGCGGTCGTAATCCACGATGGCCGGCTGCTCGATATCGGGCTGCTTCTCCAGGCGGATATACTTCGCGCTTTCACCCCCCAGCTCGAACACCGTGCGGACGTGCGGGTAGAACCCGGCCACCATCCGCGCGATGGCCTTGAACTCGTTCTCGAAGTAAATGCCCAGGATCTTGGCGATGGTGCGGCTGCCCGAGCCGGTGACGCGGATGCCCTCGATGCGCTCCTCGGGCACGGCATCGTAGAACTCCTGCAACAGGTCGAAGGTGGACTGAATGGGGCTGCCTGCGATGCGCCGGTACTCGGAAAGGACCAGCGGCGCGCGCTTGCCGCCGGGCGCCTCCCAGCTCGCCAGCCGGAAGGCGCGGTTCTTGGCGCAGAGCGACTCCAGGATCGCCCGGTCCTCCGGCTTGCCAAGCGCAGCCAGCTTGAGACTGATCGCGCCGATGTCGAGACCGATATTGACACCCATGGAATGAAGGCCGTCAGCCATCAGCCGCCGGCCTGGACTGCCGGCGCCCCAGGGCTGATTCGAGCTTATCCATCATAGCGGAAATGCCGCCTTTTGATGCGCTTCAGGCCCGAAACGGCGCTTTTTGGGGTCAAAAAAGCCGCGCCGGGGGTTGAATGGCGCCCGCGGGGGCCTCACTCGGCCAGCCGCGGCTTCAGGGCGCCGAAGAACTCCCGGCCGACCGCGCTGTCGCCGCCCATGCCAAGCTCCCAGGCCTGGCGCGCCTGGACCTCGACGAATCTCGCGCGCGCCAAGCCCCCGGTGACCTCCTCCCGCTCGTAGCATCTCTCCAACACCGCGACGTCGGAGCGCCGCCAGAGGCCCTCCTCCAGCCGGAACAGCGTCACGTCGGCGCGGCCGGTCTTGGCGGCGGGATCGTAGCTGGTGCGCGTGACGCCGACCGTATCCTCCTCGACCGTGGCATAGTGCCAATGCCAGTTCGTCGCGAACGCCTCCTCTATGTTCAGATCGAAGAAGAACAGCCCCCCGGGAACCAGCGCGCGGAACACGTTGGCGAAGACGGCTTCGAGCTCCTCCAGACTGAGGATGTGGTTCAGGCTGTCGTAGGTGCTCAGGACGGCGTCGAAGCGAGCCTCGCAGGCGAAGCTGCGGGCGTCCTCCAGCAGGAACTCGGCCTCGGGGACCCGCTGGCGCGCGTACCGAAGCATCTCCGGCGAGCCGTCCAGCCCGGTTACCTGGTAGCCGTGCGCCAGCAGCTCGCGGCTCAGGTCGCCGGACCCGCAGCACAGGTCCAGGACCCGCGCCGCCGCCCTCAGGCGCGGGAACACGTGGTTCTCGAGAACACCCCGCGCCTGCGCGTGGAAGTCTTGCCCCCAGCCGCGCGCATAGAACCAGGCGAACTGATCGTAGACTTCGTAGCGTGGCGCCGCCTGCATCTGCTTCTCCACCATTATGCTGGGTTGCCGCGCGCCGGGAGCGTTCAATTGACGAGCCACCTTGCCACGCGGCAGTTTTTGCCGGTCGCCCCCGGGGGCCGAGTGCAGTATTTACCTTAGCGGCGCCGCGGCGTTCCCCTAACCCATTGTGGCCAAAGAACCGGGATGGCCTTGCAAATTGGCCCCCAACATGCAATGATTGCCCGCGGGAGGGTAGTTCATGACCACTGCACGACTGTTGATGGGAGCCAGCGGGCTTCTTATAGTTGCCCTCGCCACTCCGGGTTGCGCCACGAAGAAGTACGTCCTCCAGCAGACTGGAGTCGTGGACGCGCGGGTGAGCGAAGTTTCCAAGAAGCAAACCGAGGCTCTGGCGAACCTGGAGCGCAAAGAAGGAACGGACATATCGCGGGTCGAAGAGCGGGCGATGACCGCCGAGAACAGGGCCAACGAGGCCGCCCGCGCCGCCGGGCTGGCTGACCAGCATGCGGGCGAGGCCGGCACAGCCGCTCGCGGCGCCGCCGATGCGGCGCAGCAGGCCCAGACCCACGTCGGCCAGGTTCAGAAGGAGATGGAAAGCGCGGTCGAGAACATCGATAACTATCGGTTATCTTCATCGAACGAGATACTGTTCGGCACCAACAGAGCCACGCTGACCGCCGAGGACAAGACGAAGCTCGAGCAGATTGCCCAGCAGGTCCAGGGACTGAAGCGCTACGCGCTGGAAATCCAGGGCTTCACCGACCACACGGGTCCGGCGGACTACAACCTGGGGCTCAGCACCCGCCGCGCCGACGTTGTGATGCGGTATCTGGTGGATCACGGCGTTCCTCTGCGCCGGGTTCATGTGATCGGCCTCGGGCCGGCACCGAAGACTGAGGAGGGCGCGGCCACCCGGGCAACGCGCAAGCAGATGCGCCGCGTGAACGTGAATATCTACGTGCCTGCGGTCGTCGCGCAGTAGTAGTCCGCCCGGTTGCCGCTAAAGATAGTCCAGTCCTCCGCTCTCGGGTGCGCCTGCCGGCGCACCCGAGAGCAGTCCCAAGGTGGCACGCGCCGCAGGGCGGCGGGCGTGCCTCCCTCCAGCAACAGATCGGCTCTGGTGTCTGTGACGGCCGGGCCGTAAGCCGGCGCGGCTTCCGTTGTGGCCCGAGCTTCACACGGTGCTGAAAAGGTAAGTGCCTGGGCCGGGTGCTGCTTCTCTGTCTGGTCTGCTGGAGAGTCCGGACTCTAT
>JBEKLW010000529.1:0-2584 GCA_050008815.1 Bryobacteraceae bacterium | reverse complement strand
CCACCGCTCGGTGCTGCGCGACTATTCCTCGGACTTGATCGCCCAGTTGAACCTGGTCGTTCTCAGCGCGACGCTGCTCTGCTACGCCCTGTATACCGTTGCCCCGGAAACCGTCGCCAAGTTCGGAACCGACCGGCTGGTCTACAGCGTGCCCCTTGTTGCCTACGGGCTCATGCGCTACCTGTTCCTCATCCGTGCCAGGGCCCAGGGTGGCAGCCCCACCGACCTGCTGCTGCGTGATCGGCCGCTCCAAGCCTGCATCGTGCTCTGGCTGGCCTATTGCGTCGCCATCCTTTACTTCTTCCGCTGACCGATGAACCGAAGCCTCGTTTCCGCCATCCGCACCTCGCCCACCACCGTCCTGGACGACATTGGCCGCCTTTCGGACCTGGCCGGCCTCGCCCAGGCGCTCGACCCCTCCTCCGCCACCATCTTGAAGGACAACATCTCCTGGCACTTCCCCTTTCCGGGCGCCAATACCACTCCCTGGCAGCTCGAAGGCGTCATCCTGGCCCTGAAGGGCCGGGGTTTCAGCGAGCTGGCCTGCGTCGAGAACAAGACCGTGGTGACCAACGCCTTCAAGGGGGAGGACCTCAACCACTACCTGCCCATCTTCCGCCGCTACGGCATTCCGGTCCTGTACAACTTCCGGGACGCCGACATGAAGTGGATCCACTACAAGCCCGCCCGCAAGATGCTCGCCCTGGATCGCATCTACCCCGACGGCATCCGCATCCCCGACTACTTCTTCGGCAAGAACATCGTCCACCTGCCCACCGTGAAGTGCCACATCTACACCACCACCACCGGCGCCATGAAGAACGCCTTCGGCGGCCTGCTCAACACCGGGCGGCACTATACCCATTCCTGGATTCACGAGACTCTCGTCGACCTCCTCGCCATCCAGAAGGAAATCCACACCGGGCTGTTCGCCGTCATGGACGGCACCACCGCCGGGGATGGGCCCGGTCCGCGGACCATGCGGCCGCACGTCAAGAACATCCTGCTGGCCAGCGGCGATCAGGTCGCCATCGACGCCGTCGCCGCCCGGCTCATGGGCTTCGACCCGCTCTCCATCCCTTACATCCGCATCGCCCATGAGCAAGGTCTCGGAACCGGCGACCCGAGCCAGATCGACCTGGCCGGCGACGATGTCTCTGGCGAAAGCTGGGGCTTCACGGTCGGGGATAACCTGGCCAGCCGCATCGGAGACCTGTGTTGGTTCGGCCCTCTCCAGCCGATTCAGAACCTGCTCTTCCACACCCCGCTGGTTCACTTGTTCGTCTTCGGCTCGGAGTGCTACCACGACTGGTACCGCTGGCCGGTCAGGGACCGCAAGACCTTTGAGCGATGGTTGACCGGCACTGAATGGGGACGCCTGTTCACTCAGTACGCCGCCCCCTCTTCCTGAGCCCGGACAGCGAAACGCCTGAAGCGGCCGCCCGGCCTCAACCCGGCGCCGGGACGCCCCTAGAACCGCCATCAGATGTCCGCACGAACGCCTCACGAACCGCTATCAGATGTCCAACCCGCGCCGACAGACCCACGCCGCCCTGAGAGGCCGCACCCGCTTCGGCCACTCACTTATGACTCCCAGCGATGGGACTGAGAGGGCGGTAGCCTGTGGGCGATAGCTCGTGCGCAATATCCCCAATTGTTAGCGTGATTTGCACAGATTTCCTAAAGTAATAGTTGCGTTTGTCTTCCGCCCGCTGCGGAGCCCTCGCCTCTGCTCCTTTCCTCGGCCTTGCTCCGCTCCCGGTGGTGTCTCACCCTGTCCTCTGTCGCAGATGAATCTCTGCTGAGTTTCGACCTATGCGTGTCTCTAATCGAAAAAGCAAAATGATCAGCTTCCGCCTCTCGGAGGAAGAGTACGACGCCGTCAGGGCTCTTTGCCAGTCCAACGGCGTGCGCAGCATTTCCGACTTCGCCCGGCTTGCCATCGAGATCCAACTGGCCAGCACCGACGGCCACCCCCCGGAAGCCGTGCAGTCGCGGCTGGATGTTCTGACCAGCCAGATCCGCGTGCTCGACCTGGCGGTCGGGCGTCTCGCCGACCTGGTCGCGGCCGCCGGCAACGGCCGGGAGGAGTCATGAAGAGCCTGGCTCTGGCCGTCTTGCTCGCCTTTGGCCTGGCCGCGCAACAGGCCCCGCCGCCTGCTGATTCGGCGGCCGCCTCGGCCGAATACATTTCATATTGCGTGATTTTTTTCCGGCCCGACGGGTCGCGCTGGAGCGGCACGAATTCGGTGATTTTTCTTGGCGCGATTAGAACTCCCGCGGCGTGGATGGAAGTGTGGCGGCAACAGCCCTCAATTTTTTGCGCCAAATCAATAATGCGTTTGGCGTCCGGATTGTTTTCATATTCCATTTTTAATTCCGGATTAACGCCCATGGCGGTTTCAATGGTCATGGCAAATCCCTGCGAGCCGAACGGAATCATTTTGGCCAGTTTGTCGCCGTATTCATAGGGGATTCCGAGCGCGCGCGTCACGTCGCGCACGGAGCCGCGCGCCATCATGGTGCCAAAAGTGCAAATTTGCGCCACTTTGTCCGCGCCGTATTTTTGAATGGCATAATCAAT
>JBEKLW010000528.1:0-2588 GCA_050008815.1 Bryobacteraceae bacterium | reverse complement strand
TGTCCGTGGCCGTGAGAAAGTCTCCGCAGGTGGCCAAGTTGAAGTCTCCGCTGGTGGCCAGCTGAAAGTCTCCATCCCTCGTTCGTCGTGTCGTCGGGGAGTGTGAGCCCCGGACGGTGATCGTGGCGGTGTCAGCCAGTCACTTTCACCGCCCGGGGGGCTTCCTAGTGCTTTCTGCGAGGGAGATTATGGACGTCATCTCTGCCTACCAGCAGGTGGGCACCTACCGTGGGGCCGCCGCGATGTGCGGCGTGAACCACAAGACGGTCAAGCGCATCATCAAGCGTGCCGAGGCCGGTGGCAAGACGCCGGACCGTGCGCCGCGTGCCCGTAACTATGATTCGGTCGCGGACCTGGTGGCGGGGCGGGTCGCTGCCACCTCGGCCCGGATCTCGGCCAAGCGGCTGCTGCCGGCGGCGAGGGCGGCCGGCTACGCCGGGTCGGCGCGGAACTTGCGGCGCCTGGTCGCCGACGCGAAGAAGGCATGGCGGCGGGAGAACCACAGGGGCCGCCGCCCGGCGGTGTGGGCGCCGGGCGAGGCGCTGGCGATCGACTGGGGCAGCGTCGGCGCCCTGCACGTGTTCTGCGCCGTGCTGGCCTGGTCACGCGTCCGGTTCGTGCGGTTCGCCGGCAACGAGCGGTCCGAGACCACGCTGGCGATGCTCGCGGAGTGCTTCGAGGAACTCGGGGGCGTCCCCAAGGTGGTGCTGGCGGACCGGATGGGCTGCCTGAAGGGCGGCGTGGTCGCCAACAAGGTCGTGCCCACGGCGGACTACGTCCGCTTCGCCAGCCATTACTCCTTCCGGCCGGACTGGTGCGAGGCCGCTGACCCGCAGTCAAAGGGCATCGTGGAGAACCTCGTCGGCTACGCCAAGCGAGACCTGGTGGTCCCGCAGGCGCCGTTCACCGACCTGACCGCGGCCAACGAGGCGGCCCGCCAGTGGTGCGCGGAGGTCAACGCGGTGGCGCACTCGGAGATCTGCGCGGTCCCCGCCGAGCGGCTGGAGGCCGAGCGCGGCCTGCTGACCGCGCTGCCGTCGCTGCGGCCGGCGATCGGCAGGCCCGGCGTTACCCGGAAGGTGGACCGCCTGTCGTGCGTGCGGTTCGGGTCAGCCCGCTACTCCGTGCCCGTCCGGCTGATCGGCGCGCAGGTCGCCGTCGCCGAGTCGGGCGGCCGGCTGCTGGTCACCGACACCGGGACCGGCGAGGTCGTTGCCAGTCATGCCCTGGTGGCCCCGGGCGAGGCGTCGGTGCTCGATGAGCACTACGGCGGCCCCAGGCCCGCGCCGGCGTCTTCGGGCGCACCGCGCGGCGCGGCGCGCCCGAAGACGCCGGCGGAGAAGGCGTTCGCCGCGCTCGGCCCCGTGGCGGAGCAGTTCATCGCCGGGTCGGCGGCCTCGGGGAACGCCCGGCTGGCCTCGGACCTGGACGAGCTGGCCGCGCTGCGCGCCGCGCACGGGGACCAGGCGCTCACGGCGGCACTGGAGCGGGCGGTGGCGTTCCGCCGCTGGCGGGCTGAGGACGTGCGGTCGATCCTGGCCGCCGGGGCCGGCGCCCCGCATCCCCGCCACGCCGGGGACGCCCTCGTCATCGACCTGCCCAGGGTCCCTGTCCGGCCGCTGTCGGACTACAGGATCGGGGGCGCGTCATGACCGCCGCGGCGTCGCCGGCGCTGGCCGCGGACCTGGATGCCGGGCTGCGCCGGCTCAAACTCGCCGCGATGCGCAGGCTGGCTCCCGAGCTGATGGTCACCGCGAAGACCCAGCGGTGGTCGCCGGAGGAGTTCCTGCGCACCCTGCTGGACGCCGAGATGACGTCACGGGACGAGTCCAACGCCCGCGCCCGGATGAAGGCCGCCGCGTTCCCCGTCATCAAGACGGTCGCCGAGTTCGACGTCGCGGCGTCCTCGATCCCGCAGGCCACCTTCGACTACCTGGCCTCGCTGGAGTGGATCAGGGCCGCGGAGAACTACTGCGCCGTCGGCCCGGCCGGCACCGGCAAATCGCACAGCCTCGTCGCGTTGGGCGTCGCCGCCGTCGAGGCCGGTCACCGGGTCCGCTACTTCACCGCCGCCGATCTCGTCGAGACGCTCTACCGCGGCCTGGCCGACAACTCCGTCGGCCGCGTCATCGAGAGCGTCCTGCGCGCCGACCTCGTCATCATCGACGAAGTGGGGTTCGCCCCGCTGGACGACACCGGTGCCCAGCTGCTGTTCCGGTTCGTCGCCGCCGCCTACGAGCGCCGCGCCCTCGGGATCGGCTCCCACTGGCCATTTGACCAGTGGGGCCGGTTCCTGCCCGAGCACACCACCGCCGTCAGCCTGCTCGACCGCCTCCTGCACCACGCCGTCGTCGTGGTCACCGAAGGCGAGTCATTCCGCATGCGGCAGGCCCGCGCCAAGACAGGAGGACGCCCAGCCAGAACCTGAAATTCAACGAGGGACGGAGACTTTTACCTGGCCACCAGCGGCGACACGCACTTGGCCGTTGACAGAAATATCAAAAAGGACAAAGGTCAGGAGCAACGCATCGGGGTTCTCTACGTAGATATGAGCGGGGAAGGTGCAAGCAACAGCGCACCAGGTACAT
>JBEKLW010000527.1:0-2590 GCA_050008815.1 Bryobacteraceae bacterium | reverse complement strand
GGGACGGATCATCCTCGGCGTCACCGGCGCGTTGGCGCTGATTTTCCTGGGCGTCTTCACCTACTACTGGGTCAAGTACTCGCGGCTGATCGACCGCAAGCTGCGGCTGGGGCCTTTCCAAAGTACGTCGATGGTGTTTGCCTCGCCGCGGGCGGTCTCGGTGGGGGACGAAATGCGGCCGGCGGAGATCATCGCTCAACTGCGCAGCAGCGGTTACGGCGAGTCGAGCGGCAACCGCATGGGGTGGTATCACCGGCGGGCGGACGGCGCGGTGGAGATCTTTCCGGGACAGGATTCCTACTTCGACGACGAGGCGGGCGTCATCAAATTCTCCGGCGGCCGCGTGTCGCAGATCATTTCGCTGCGCGACAACACCGAGCGGGTGCAATACCTGCTCGAGCCGGAGCTGATCACGAACCTCTCGGACCGCAACCGCGAGAAGCGGCGGCTGGTGAAGTTCGAGGACCTGCCGAGGGTACTGGTGGAGGCAGTGGTGTCGGCCGAGGACAAGCGGTTCTTCCAGCACGGGGGTTTCGACCCGCTACGCGTGCTCAAGGCCGCCTACGTGGACGTGAGGCAGGGCCGGATCGAGCAGGGCGCCTCGACGCTCAGTATGCAGCTTGCGCGGAGCTTCTGGCTGAACCAGCAGAAGACCTGGAGCCGGAAGGCGGCCGAGGTGCTCATCACGCTCCAGCTCGAGCAGCGGCTGACCAAGGAGCAGATCTTCGAGTTCTACGCCAACCAGGTGCCGCTGGGGCGCCGCGGCAGTTTCGCGATTCACGGCTTCGGCGAGGCGGCGCGGGCCTACTTCGGCCGGAACGTCAGCCAGTTGACGCTGGCCGAGTCCGCCACCCTGGCCGGGCTGATCCAGCAGCCGAGCTTTCGCAACCCCTACCGGCACCCGGAGCGCGCGCGCGAGCGGCGCAACGTGGTGCTGGGCCTAATGCAGGAGAACGGCTTCATCACCGAGGCGCAGCACCGGGCGGCGGCGGCCGAACCGCTCAAGCTGGCGCCGGCGGAGCTGGAATCGACCGAAGCGCCGTACTTTGTCGATCTGGTGAACGACGAGCTGCAAAGCGAGTTCGGCGACTACGATTTCCAGGGCAGCACCTATCGGGTCTACACGAGCGTGGATCTGAACTTGCAGCGGGAGGCGGCCGAGGCGATCCGTCTGGGGATGCAGGAGGTCGATCAGCGGCTGGCGCGGCGGCGCTGGCCGAGGGGCCAGACCCCGCCGCAGGCGCAGTGCGCTCTGGTGGCGCTAGACGCCGAGACCGGGGCGGTGAAGGCGCTGGTGGGCGGGCGCGATTACGGCGCCAGCCAGTTGAACCGGGCGCTGGCCAAGCGGCAGCCCGGCTCGGCGTTCAAGCCCTTCGTCTATGCGGCCGCGCTGAACACGGCCCTGACTGGAAGCGCGCAACCGATCACGCCGGTGACGCGGATCCTGGACGAGCCCACGACCTTCTGGTTCGACAACCGGCCGTACGCTCCCGACAATTTCAAGCACGAATTCCACGGGGAGGTGACGCTGAGGCAGGCGCTGGCGCACTCGCTCAACGTGGCGACCGTGAAGGTGGCCGAGATGGTTGGCTACGACACGGTGGAAGAGCTGGCCAAGCGCGCGGGGATGAACCTGAACATCCAGGCCACGCCGGCCATCGCGCTGGGGGCCTACGAGGTGACGCCGATCGAGGTGGCGGGCGCGTACACGATCTTCGCCAATCATGGCGTGTACGTGAAACCGAGCTGGGTGAGCCTGATTCGCGACGAGCACGGGAATGTGCTGTTCTCCGCGACGCCGGACAGGCGGCCGGTACTGGATCCGCGCGTGGCTTACATGATGGTGAACCTGATGGAGGAGGTGCTGCGAAGCGGCACCGGCGCCGGGATTCACGCGCGCGGCTTCGATCTGCCGGCGGCCGGCAAGACCGGCACGTCGCACGACGGCTGGTTCGTGGGGTTCACCACGCGGCTGATCTGCGCGGTGTGGGTCGGTTTTGACGACAACCGCGAGCTGGGGCTGGAGGGGGCGCACTCGGCGCTGCCGGTCTGGACGGAGTTCATGAAGCGCGCTCACCAGTACCGGGAATACCGCAACATCAGCACGTTCCAGGCGCCCGACGGCATCGTGACGGTGGAGATCGACCCCCTGAGCGGCCAGCTTGCCACGCGGGCCTGCCCGCAGACGCAGACCGAGGTGTTCATCTCCGGTACCCAGCCCGTGGAGAGCTGCCACCTGCATGGCCGGGCGGGCGGAGCCCGCGTGGCCGCCTGGGAAACCGCCCCGGCGCCCGGCGGCGGCGAGGTGATGGGCACCGCGCCGCCTACCTCGATCACGGTGCGACCGCCGTCGCGCGCCACCGAGGCCGCCTCCGCCCCGTCGCCGGAGCAGGCCCGGGCGCAGCCGCCGTCACCGCGGCCGGCAGAAAAGAAGAAGAAAGGGTTCTTCGGCCGGGTGCTGGACGTGTTCCGGTAGCCGCCGGGGGCCCAGGCAACTCTGGGAGCGCCGGTTCCTTCGGGCTGTGCTTAAATAGGCAAGTAGCGTGCCTGCCTGCGGCGGGATTCGCTCCGGATGCAGGCGTGGCAGGAG
>JBEKLW010000526.1:0-2603 GCA_050008815.1 Bryobacteraceae bacterium | reverse complement strand
GGAGAACGTCGGGCCCCTGGTCCGCGAGATCGTCGCGGCGTTGGGGAGCCGCACGGACTACGAGATCGTGGTCGTGGACGACGGGAGCACGGACGCAACTTCCGAGCGGCTCGCGGAGCTGGGGCGCGCGAACCCGTGCCTCAGGGCGGTGCGCCATCCGGCCAGCCGAGGGCAGAGCTTCGCGATCGCGACCGGCGTGCGGGCCGCGCGCGGCGAGTGGATCGCCACGCTGGACGGCGACGGCCAGAACGATCCGGCGGACATCCCGAAGCTGCTGGCGCTGCGCGCCGCCGACGGAGCGCTCGCGGCCGGGCCGCTGCTGGTCGCAGGCTACCGGAAGAAGCGGCGGGACACCTGGCTCAAGCGCGCCTCGTCGCGCGTGGCGAACGCGGTGCGCGGGCGCCTTCTCGGCGACCGCACGCCCGACACGGGGTGCGGACTCAAGGTATTCAGACGCGAGGCCTTCGTGGCGCTGCCGCACTTCGATCACATGCACCGGTTCCTGCCGGCGCTGTTTCTCCGCGCCGGCGGCCGCGTGGTGTCGGTCGAGGTGGGGCACCGGGCGCGCCAGCGGGGCGCCTCCCACTATGGGATGTGGAACCGGCTCTGGGTCGGGATCGTGGACCTGCTGGGGGTGTGGTGGCTCATCCGCCGCAGAGAACGCAGGTAGGAGAAGGCAGAGTTCGGAACAGCTGCCAGACGGCAAGGGAGCAGTGGTTACAACCCGCAAGTCATGAGAGGCCAGCCCAGTTGCCAGTACTGACAACTGGCTGGCTTCTTCCGTCTGGCAACTGGTAACCACTTCCTCCTTGCCGTCTGGGAACTGTTCGGACCCCTATTGCTGCATTCTGAATCTCCGGCAATGGTAGGCTCCTTTCTGCAACGGATCGTGCCCGCCCGCTCCGGCTGGCGGCCCTACCATCGGGCGTGCTCGCGTGCATCACGTCGGCGGCCGTGCTCGGCATCGACGCCTATCTCGTGGACGTCGAGACCGATATCGCCGGCGGTCTGCCGTCGTTCGTGACCGTGGGACTGCCGCAGGGGGCGGTGAAGGAGGGCCGCGAGCGCGTGAACGCGGCCATCCACAACGCCGGTTTCGAGTTTCCGCTCAAGCGCATCACGGTGAACCTCGCCCCGGCGCGGCGCGCAAATGTACAAGCGGCCCCTCTATCGGCACGCGGCGTATCGTCAGGATCAGCTTGCGGTTGGCCTTGTCCACGAGGGCGCCGGCGATCCACGGCCGCAGCAACTCGCGGAGTCGTGCGCCGCTGGCACGCCTGGCCAAGGCCGCGAAGTCGGTCGCCAGCGTGACGAGCCGCTGCTTCTCGCTGTCGAAGCGCCCGGCGCGCCGCCCTTCGAACCGCAGCCGTTCGAGATCTGCCGTCACGTGCTCGAGGCCAGCGCGGAGCGTCGCGAGCTGGGGCGCAGCCTCGGCATCGGTTAGCAGGCCGCGGGCGATGGCGGCAACCAGCCTGTCGCGCTCGCTGGCTAACTGCGCCCGCTCACGCTCCAGCGCATCGCGTCGCTCCATCTGCTCGCCGCCAAGCTCTCCGAGTTGCCGCTCGCACTCCGATGCGATCAGGCGACGGACGCTGGGGTGCGACACGACGCGGGCCACAGCCTCAACAAGGCGCGGCTCGATCCAGCGCCTCTGGAGCGTGCCCAACGCACCGGGGCAATGTGCAGCCCGGCCCACCCCGCCGGAGTCGCGATAGAAGCGGTAGCGGTCTGGATCGCCTTCAGGGCCTCGCGGGCCTCCGCCTCCCGTGTATGCGGAGCCGCAGTGCGCACAGTGGAGGAGCCCTGAGAGTGGGTAGCCACCAACCGTAGCGCGCGTCTGCTTCCGGTTGGCAGCGAGCCGCCGCTGCACCTCGTCGTATAGTTCGCGGCTGATGAGCGGAGGATGGGCATCGCGCGTGACAATCCACTCGGCAGGGGGCCGCACCCACTGCTCGCGCCGCTCCTCGCCGTCGTGCGGGCGCCGGCACCACACCACGTCACCGCAATAGGCGGGGTTGCGAAGCACGGCGCGCACGGTCTGGCGCGACCACGCTCTCCCGGGGAAGCGTGCATCGAGTTCACGCGCCAACGTGCCCAACGAGACCTCGCCGCCGGCATAGCGCGCGAACATCGTCCGCACGACCTCTTGCTCGCGCCGCGGCCCAGGCGTCAGACGTACCTCTTCCGTGTCGCCCTTCCGTTGTCCTGGCTCGAGCGTGCGTTCCTGGCCCGCGGCGGTGTCTCGCGCCCGGCGCCGGTAGCCCAGCGGGGCCTCGTTCTGCCACAACCCGCGCCGTGCCGCACCCTCGGCGCCGCGCTTGGCGTTGGCCCGGATCGCCTCGCGGTAAGCGGTGGCCTGCGAGGAGTGGATGGCGCGCATCACGCTGCGCCCGATCGGATCCTCGGTCTCATCTCCCTCCGCAAACCGGACGCGCCATCCTTGGCGCTCCAGATGCACGCGCCAATACGTGGCCTCCTCGGCGTTGGGGAACCGGCCCCAGCGCGAGTCGTTGAGGACCAGGGCGCAGCCGGGCGCCTTGCGCGGGCGCGGGTGGGCCTCGCAGTACCGAATCAGCGCCATGAAACCGGGCCGGCCCTCGGCA
>JBEKLW010000525.1:0-2605 GCA_050008815.1 Bryobacteraceae bacterium | reverse complement strand
CTACCGCTGAATCGCTCGCCAAATTGCCGCCCGTTTTTTCGAAGCAAGGCACGATCACGGCGGGAAATTCTTCCGGCATCACCGACGCCGCCGCAGCCCTGGTGCTGGCTTCAGAAGACCGCGTGAAGCGGTCTGCAATTCAGCCGCTGGCCAGAATTGTGAATTACGCCACAGCCGGCGTGGACCCGCGCGTCATGGGCATCGGGCCAGTGCCGGCGGTGAATCAGTTGTTGAAGAAGACGGGCCGCAAGTTGGACGACTATGACTTGATCGAATTGAACGAGGCTTTTGCCGCCCAAGTCCTGGCGTGCGACCGCGAATTGCATTTCGACCGCGACCGTTTGAACCCCAATGGCGGCGCGATTGCTCTCGGGCATCCGATTGGATGCACCGGCGCGCGCATCACCGTGGCGCTCATTCACGCCATGAGAAAACGGCGCGCTCGCCGAGGGCTCGCCACGCTTTGCGTTTCAGGCGGAATGGGCATGGCGCTGGAACTGGAGTGCACCGGATAGCGGCGACTGGAAAATTCTGACGCGGCTCGCGACTGCAAGGAGTAAACTAGACCCAACTGCTATCTCGAAATCAGGCGCGCCGATGGCAGCGAGGATGGGCGCGGAAGTGGGGAGGAATGCATGGCAGACGAGGCCGTCGATTCCCAAGTCAGAGAAGTGCTCGCAGACAAAAAGAGAGAGTTCAAGTTTATTCGCTGGGACGATTCGGGCAGCATGGCGGCCGACGATTTGAAGCCGACCCGAATGGAAGCGGCTAAAACCGCGGCGCGGGACTTTGTGGTGGGAGACAAGTTCCTGGTCGTCATCACGGGTCCGGCCGGCGAGGCCGTGACGGCGAAGGCGAGCCAGAACGGAGGCGCGCTGGCGAGCGCCACCTTCGGGTTTACCGATGCCGGCGGACGCTTATCGGTCAGCGGCGAGATGCGCAAGCGGGAGCTCGGCGCTTGGCAGGAAGAATGGGCCGTCGGCGGCGTGCTCGCCAAGCCCCTCAGGTTCGTCGTCAGGCCGCGCTGAGCCGTCGGTGCTGGCTTGCGATCAAGAGCCGGCCCGGCCGCCGGAGCGGCCGAGCCTGGGAGGGAAATGGGCGTTAGGGCTGGACTGGGGGCAGCGGGCTGGGCGGGCGCGAGACCCTTCCTTGCGTTGCCTCGCCGATCGAGATACTGTTAGCCTCCAGCGTGTCGCCCGTGGCCATGTCGAGCTGCACCTTGGCCTTGGCGTAGCTGCTGGCGGCCGTCACCTCGGTGGAGCGCGCTTGCGCCAGGTCGCGCTGGTACTGGATCACCAGGAAGATCGTCGAGGCGCCCAGGGCGTACCTCTTCTGCTCGGCATCGAGCGACTGCTCGGCCAGGACACGGGCCTTCGCGGCCGCCTGGTAGCCCGCGCGGGCCTGCTGCTGCGCGATCATCGCGTTCTGAACATCCACCCGGATTTGGTTGATGAGCGACTGCTGCTGGATCTCCTGCTGACGCAGGCTCAGCGCATCCAGGGTGTAGTCCGCCTGGGCGGAGCGGTTGCGGATCGGAAAGCTCAACTGCACGCCTATCGCGTAATCGGGAAAGTTGCGCGCCAACAGTTGCCGCATCACCTTGCTCGTTCCGCCGATGAAGTACGGGTCGGCAAGCCTGATGCTGCCCTCCGGCGGCGGGATCGGGTTGACTTGGCCGGCCAGGGCGTTGTTGGTCAGGTTCACCATCATGTCCAAGGAGGGCAGCAACTGGCTGCGGGAGCCTTTCAGACCGATCTTCGCGCTATCGAGGTTGATGCGCGACTGCGCCAGTTCCGGCCGGCCCGCCATGGCCTTTGCCACCAGGTCCTGAATCGGAGCCACGGCCTCCGTCGCCGGCACCGTGATGTGGTCGGTCGGAATGATGTGGGCCTCGGCTATGGACGGGCTCGCCACGCCGATCCTGCTGAGCGCGTTCTTGAGCAGGGTCTCTTGCTGGAGCAGGGCGGTCTGCGCCACCACGAGCTGCTGCTGGTTGGAGGCCACCTCGGCCTCCGCGCGCACGATCTCGATCGGGGCCAGCGTCCCAATCTCGACCTGCTTCTTGTTGTCCTCATACAGCCGCTGGGACAGCGCCAGGGCCTGCCGCCTCACATTGACGTTCTCGATGTCGCTCACCAGGTCCCAGTAGGCCGCGATCACCGCCGAGACGGTCTGGATGACCTGCTGCTTGAAGGCCAAGTCGGTCACGCGCATGTTGTTCTTGGCGATCTTGATGTTCCGGTTGTTGACCGCCAGGCCGAAGCCTTGCAGGAGCCGCTGGGTGATCTGGAGGTTGAGGCTGCCGTTGGTGTAGGGGTTGAAGTCGATAACACTCGAGTTCGTCTTGGCCGTGCTCTGGCTCCAGGCCAGGCTGACGTTGGTGCCCGTGGAGAACCCCTGCTGGATCCCCGCGTTGTAAGCGCTGTTGCGGTAGACCAGGAAGTTCGTCCCGGTGGTGAACGAGTTGGTCTGGGGCGAGGTGTGGTGGCCCCAGTAGCCGGCCACATAGAAGGAAGGATCCAGGTTCGGGATCGTGGTGCCGGTCGACGACGGAGTTGTCATGTTCCTGCGCGGGGCCGTGTGGTGCGCGGTCACCGAGGGCGGA
>JBEKLW010000524.1:0-2606 GCA_050008815.1 Bryobacteraceae bacterium | reverse complement strand
CTGGAGGAGATCTCCTTCGAGGGGCCGGACCTGAAGAAGAAAACCATCCGCATCGAAGCCGCCTACGTCCGCGAGAGGCTCTCGGCCCTGGTGAAAGACCAGGACCTGGCGCGCTACATTCTTTAGGATGCCCCCGCGCCGCTCCGTGCCGTTCCTGCTGCTCCCCGTGGCCGCTTTCCTGTGCGGGTGCGGCTACGTGGGCGACCCGCGTCCTCCTTCGCTCAACATCCCCGAGCGTATCGCGGACCTCGGCGCGAGCGAGCGCGGCGACAAGCTCATCATCGATTTCACGCCGCCCACGGAGACCACCGATGGCGTAGGTCTGAAGCGGCTGCGCTCGATCGATCTCCGCGCCGGCCCGGAAGGCCCGAATTGGGAGGCCTCGGCGCGGCGCCTGGAGACCGGGGTTGCGAAACCGGGTCCCATCCACCTGGAGGTTCCCGCGCGGGAGTGGATCGGACGTCAAATCGTGATTCGCGTGCGGGCCCAGGCGCCCAAGGGGCGCTTCGGCGAATGGTCGAACGCCGCGCGGCTCAAGGTGCTGCCGCCGCTGGAGCGGCCGGCGCCGGATGCGCAGGCCGCGCCGGACGGCGTCCGGCTGCGCTGGAACGGACCCCGGGACGCCCAATACCGGATCTACAGGCGCGCGCCCGGCGAGCAAAAACCGCAGTTGGCGGGGACGGTTGGGACGCCCGAATACACCGACGTGCAGGCCCGCTATGACGCCACCTACGTCTACACCGTGCAGGCCTTCGTCCCCTCGGGCGACGGCGAGGCGCAGAGCGAGATGTCGCAGCCGGTCGAGATCACGCCCCAGGACACGTTCGCGCCCGCCGTGCCCAGCGGGCTTTCCGCCATTGCCGGCGTCGGAGCCATCCTCCTGAACTGGGAGCCGGATCCGGAGCCGGACCTGCGAGGATACTACGTGTACCGCTCGGCGGACGGCCAGCCGCCGGCCAGGCTGGGCGAGCTGGTCGCGACGCCCGCCTACAGCGACAGCGCCGTCCAGAGCGGGAAGCGGTACCGTTACGAAGTCACGGCGGTGGATCAGAAAGGCAACGAAAGCGCGCGCTCGGCGCCGGTGGAGGCGACCGCGCCATAGAGCGGCCGCCCAGATGCGGAGATCGTACGGCCATGCCTAGGAGAGTTCGTTTTTCGCTGGTGCGGGACATCGAGCCCACGGCGCCGGACGGCTGGCCGGAGGTGAAATACGGCCTGCTCGACGGCGAGACGGTCTACGAGACCGCCTCGCTGTTCTCGGACGGGCGCGGCGCGGCGCACGCGCTGGCCGGAGTCCGGCTGCTGCCTCCGTGCTGGCCCACGAAAATCGTCTGCATCGGCAGAAACTATCGGGCACACGCGGCCGAGCTGGGCAGCGCGGTCCCGGGCGAGCCGCTGATCTTCCTGAAGCCGCCCTCGTCGCTGGCCGCCCACGGCGACCCGATCGTCTATCCGGCCATCTCGGAGCAGGTCGACCACGAGGCCGAGCTGGGGGTGGTCATCGGCCGCCGCGCCCGCCACGTACCGCGCGCCCGCGCCCTGGAGTACGTCTGCGGCTACACCTGCGTCAACGACGTCACCGCCCGCGACCTCCAGCGCAAAGACGAGCAGTGGACCCGCGCCAAGGGCTTTGACACCTTCTGCCCGGTCGGGCCGTGGATCGTGCCGCCGGACGAGGTGAGCCTCGACGATCTGTGGGTGCGCGCCTTCGTGGATGGGGAGAAGAAGCAGGAAGCCCCGGTGCGCGACATGATCTACGGCGTCGCCGAGCTGATCGAGTTCATCACCGCGGTGATGACGCTCGAGCCGGGCGACCTGATCGCCACCGGCACGCCCTCGGGCATCAGCCCGCTGCGGCCCGGCTCGGTGGTGCGCATTGTGATCGAGGGCATCGGCGCTCTCGAGAACCAGGTCGTGAAGCCTTGAGCCACCTCCGAGCTCTTTTTCACGCGGTCGGGCAGACGCTGCTGGCCTGGGGGCCGTGGGGCGCCTTCGTCTTCGCCATCATCGACTCGGGCGGCCTGCCCGCGCCGGAGGGCGTGGATGTGCTGCTGGTGACGATGGCGGCCTACGACGCCACCACCGGCTACCTGGCCGCCGCGCTGGCGGTCGTCGGCTCCCTCATCGGCAGCCTGTTCTTGTTCTACCTGGGCCGCAAGGGCGGTGAGGCCTACCTGGACAAGAAGGCGCAGACGGCCCGGCAGCGAAAGTTCCGCCGGTGGTTCCAGCACTACGGCGGGTTGACCCTCCTCATCCCCACGCTGATCCCGATCCCGCTGCCGGTGAAGATTTTCGTGCTTTGTGCCGGCGCGCTCGGGATGAACCGCTTGCACTTCGTGCTGATCCTTGTGTTCGCGCGCACCGTGCGCTACTTCGCCTTGGCCTACCTGGGCGCGCAGATGGGAAGGCGGCCGCTGCACTACCTCAGCCAGCACCGCTTTCCGCTGCTGGCGATTTCCGTGGGACTGTTCCTGGTTCTCTACCTGCTCGTGAAGTGGAAGGACCGGCGCCGGGCGGCGGCAGAAGCGCTGTGACGCGCCGGCCGGCGGCTCAGCCGGCGGCAGCCTGCGGAAGCGCTCCGAAGCGCCGCTCGCGCGAGTGGAACG
>JBEKLW010000523.1:0-2611 GCA_050008815.1 Bryobacteraceae bacterium | reverse complement strand
GCCGGAATTCGAGGTTCTTCGTCGCCGCCAGCTCGCGCAGCACGCGGTTGCGCTCCTTGCGCACCGGCATGGGCACCTGGTCCGGCGCCCCGGCCGCCGGCGTGCCCGGCCGCGCCGAGTAGGTGAAGACGTGCAGGTAGGTGAACGGCAGGCTCTCGATGAACTGCCGGTTCTCCTCGAACTCCGCCTCCGTCTCGCCCGGAAAACCCACCATCACATCGGCCCCGATGGCCGCCTCCGGCATCAGCGCCCGCGCCTTGCGGATGCGGTCCTCATAATGCCGCGCGCGGTACTTGCGGCGCATGCGGCGCAGCACCGAGTCCGAGCCGCTCTGAAGCGGCGCGTGGACGTGCCTCGCAATCCGCGCCGAGGAGGCCATCAAGCCCAGCAGATCGTCCGCCAGATCCATCGGCTCCACCGAGCTCAACCGCAGCCGCTCGATCGGCGTCTGCTCCAGCAATCGCCGGAGCAAATCGAAGAGGCGCCGCCTACTCTCGGGAAAATCGCGGCCCCAGCGCCCCAAATTGATGCCGCTGAGCACGATTTCGCGGTAGCGCGCGGCCAGGTGGCGCACCTGCTCGACCACCCAATCCGGCTGCGCGCTGCGGCTGCGGCCGCGCACGAACGGGATGATGCAGAACGAGCAGCGGTGATTGCAGCCGTCCTGGATCTTGAGGTTCGGCCGCGTGCGGTCCCCCGCCGCGTCCTCGACCACGCCGCCCATGAACTCCTGCTGGGTCAGGATGTCGCCCACGCGGATCTGGCCGTGGTAGGGGGGCGCCTCCGGCGCTTCCGACTCCGCCGCGAGCAACTCTGCGATGCCGGCCTTGTGCGTATTCCCGACCACCCAGGCGACGCCGGGCAGCGCCGCCAACTCCTCTGGCGCCCGCTGGGCGTAACAGCCGGTGACGATGATCCGCGCCGCGGGGTTCTCGCGCCGCGCGCGCCGCACGGCCTGCCGCACGTCCTGGTCGGCCTCGGAGGTGACCGTGCACGAGTTCAGGATGATAAGCTCGGCCGCTTCCCGGGCGGCCGGCTGAAAGCCCTTCTCGGCGAGCTCGGCTTCCAGCGCGGCGCCATCGGCCTGCGTGGCCCGGCACCCGAAGTTCTGGATGAAGAACGTCCCCACTGATCCCCATTGTAAGGTGGGGCCGGTCTCCAGACCGGAGCGTACGACCGGCCTTCAGGCCGGTCGCGGCATAGTCCGGACGGTAAGGACCTCTCTGCCGCCGGTGCTACCATACTCTGTTAACCCCCGATGCCGGATACCCCGTTTGTCCACCTGCACCTGCACTCCGACTACTCGCTGCTGGACGGCGCCTGCGAGATCGGCCAGCTCATTCGGGCCGTCCAGGAGCAGGGGATGCCGGCCGTGGCGCTCACCGACCACGGCAACCTGTTCGGCGCGGTGCAGTTCTACACCACGGCCAAGGACAACGGCGTGCACCCGATCATCGGCTGCGAGGTCTACGTCTCGCAGCAGGGGCACAAGGTCCGCTCGGACACCGATCACTACAACCACCTCATCCTGCTCTGCGAGAACCAGGAAGGCTACCGCAACCTGATCGAGCTGGCCTCGACCGCTTACCTGGAGGGCTTCTACTACAAGCCGCGCCTCGACAAGGATCTGCTGGCGCGGCATTCCCGGGGCCTCATCGCCCTGTCGGCGTGCCTGAAGGGCGACATCAACGAGAAGCTGCTCGCCGACCGCTACGAGGAGGCGCGCCGGCTCGCGCACGGCTACGTGGATATCTTCGGGCGCGGCAACTTCTTCCTCGAGCTCCAGAACCACAACCTGGAGGAGGACCGGCGGGTCATTCCGCTGGCCGTGCGCCTGGCGCGGGAGACCGGCATCCCGCTGGTCGCCACCAACGACGCTCACTATCTGCACCGCGACGACGCCCTCTCCCACGACGTCATGCTCTGCATCCAGACCGGCAAGATGCTGAGCGACGAGACGCGGCTGCGGTGGAAGACCGAGGACTTCTACCTGAAGTCCCGCGCGGAGATGCTGGCGCTGTTCGGCGAGATCGAGGAAGCGCTCGACCGCACCTGGGAGATCGCCCAGCGCTGCCAGGTGAAGCTCGAGCAGGTCCAGGAGCCCTTCCCCAAGTTCGAAGTTCCCGAAGGGCACTCCACCGACACCTACTTCGAGTACGTGGCGCGGCAGGGGTACGAGCGCCGGCGCCCGCGGCTGGAGGCGCTGGCCGAGGCGCGCCGCCTCAAGCACGCGCTGCCCGAGTACGACGAGCGGCTGGACCGCGAAATCCGCATGATCCAGCAGATGAACTTCTCGGGCTACTTCCTCATCGTCTGGGACTTCATCCGCTTCGCGAAATCCCGCGGCATCCCCGTCGGCCCGGGACGCGGCTCGGCCGCCGGCAGCCTGGTGAGCTACGCCATGGGGATCACCGACATCGATCCCCTCGAGTACGGGCTGCTGTTCGAGCGGTTCTTGAACCCCGAGCGCGTCAGCCTGCCGGACATCGACATCGACTTCTGCACCCGGCGGCGCGGCGAGGTCATCCAGTACGTCACCGAGAAGTACGGCCGGGAGCAGGTGGCGCAGATCGTCACCATCGGCACGCTGGGCGCGCGCGCCGCCATCAAG
>JBEKLW010000522.1:0-2615 GCA_050008815.1 Bryobacteraceae bacterium | reverse complement strand
CGCCCCTAGCCCGGATGTTTCACCAGCAATCTGCTGCGGCGCGCGATAGGGCCGCATCTACTCAAGTTGCGCTCGGCCGGCGTCCTCGATCCGTTACGGACCTGCGGGCACCGGCCGTCGCGCGCCTTGTATCTGCAGCCCTCTCATCGCGCCTCGCTACGATCGTGGTGAAACATCCGGGCTAAGATCGGCCTGCGATCCCGGACCGTCAGAACCGCGGCGCGCGCCTGAGCGCTGTTCCCGCGGCCTCAGACCGACGTTTCCGCCGGGCCGCCCTCGGTCTCGCGCTCCCCCTCCTCGGCGGCTGAGGGGCCGGCCTCCTCGGCCGCGGCGATGGCTGTGCGCGCCTCCTCGAGCCGCGCCTGGGGCACGCGGATCTCGAAGGGCAGGCTCGGGAACATGGAGCCGCTGACGAGCACCGAGGGGATGCCCTGGGCTTCGAGGACGCTGCGTATCCCGGTCGCCAGCAGCTCCGCGTTCGGCGCGTCGGAGGCAAACACCGGGACCATGTCGAAGTCGTGCGAGAGGTCGAGCGCCGGGGGAAGCAGCTCCCGCTGCGCATCGATGAGCCGCTCGGCCTCGGCCTGCCGCGCCGGGGCGACGCGCACCTCGAAGGCGCCCTCGGGGACGCCGGGGGCCGAGTCGTCGAAGACCGTGGCCTCGATGCTCGCGTTCGCCAGCACGTCGCGGACGGTCGCGGCCTGTTCTTCGGCGTCGGAATCCGCGGAGCGGAAGACGGTAACCAATTCGTTTTCCCCGGCCATGATTTCAGGATATCCCAAGGCCCGCGGCAGGGTTGCGCCGTGTCATATCCGTTGTTTCCGTGCTATTCTCGCCAGTGAACTGAACTGGGCCCCAGGCTCCGGGCTGGCGGGCCGAGCCAGCCGGAGAGAGTGACTGCGGGGCGGGGGGCCGCGGAGCGCGTCGGAGGCGGGCCAATGTCGATTCCCGACAAGCTGAAGGATCGCTACGAAATTCAGGAGGTGCTCGGCCAGGGCGGAATGGGGCTGGTCTTCCGCGCCTGGGACGGTGTGGTCAAGCGCGACGTCGCCCTCAAGACGCTGCGCGACGCGCCGAACCGCGCCGCCCTGCAGTTGTTCTACAAGGAATGCGAGGTCCTGGCTGCGCTCAGCCATCCCAACATCATCGAGATTTTCGACGTGGGCGAGTACGAGGAGGAGGGCAAGAGCAAGCCGTTTTTCGTGATGCCCTTGCTGGCCGGGGCCACCCTGGACAAGCTCATTCGCACCGCCAGCCATCGCCTCACCGTCGAGCGCGTGGCGGACATCGTCTGCCAGGCCTGCCGCGGACTGCAAGCCGCCCACGAGCGCGGCCTCATCCATCGCGACATCAAGCCCAGCAACTTGTTCGTGATGGACGACGACGCGGTGAAGATCATCGATTTCGGCGTGGCGCACATGACGCAGGCGGACCAGTCCGTGGGCCTTAAGGGCACGCTGGTCTACATGGCCCCGGAGCAGCTCCAGATGAAGCCGGCCACGCCCGCCTCCGACATCTACGCCCTGGGCGTGGTCTGCTACGAGGCGCTCACGCGCCGCCGCCCGTTCGAGGGCGCCAAGGAATCCGACATCGCCGACTCCATCCTGCGCCTGGCGCCTCCGCCGGTTTCGGACATCAACCCGGCCGTGAGTCAGACGCTGAGCCGCGTCGTCCACAAGGCCCTCGCCAAGCAGCCCTGGAACCGCTATTCGAGCGCGCGCGAATTCGCCGAGACGCTGCAAAAGGCCCTCCGCGACGAGCCTATCGAGTTCTTCGACCCCGCGCGCATCCAGCCGCGCATCGACCGCGCCGCCAAAGCCTTCGAGCAGGGCGATGCCCCGTTTGCGCTCGAGATCCTAGGCGAGCTCGAGGCCGAGGGGCACATCGACCCGGCCATCACCCCGCTCCGCCGGCAGATCGAGCAGGCGCAGCGGCAGAAGACCATCGGCCTACTGCTCGAGAGCGCGCGCACGCGTTTCGAGCACAACGAGTATCCGCTGGCGCTGCAGAAGATCCAGGAGGTGCTTCAACTCGATCCCGGAAACGCCCCGGCGCTGGGTCTGAAGACCAGCATCGAGAACAAGACGGTCACGCAGAAGATCGAGGACTGGCTGCGGCTGGCCAGGCAGCACATCGACAACCAGGCTTACGGGCCGGCGCGCGAGGCCATCGGGAACGTCCTTCAGTTGAAGCCCGGCGAGCCCGGCGCGGCGCAGTTGCTGAGCGAGATCGACCGCCTGGAAGAGGAGTACGTGCGGGCGCGGAAGGAGAAGGAGAGCCTTTACGAGGCGGCGCAGGAGGCCTGGAACGCCGGAGAAGTCACCACGGCGCTGAGCAAGATGGAGCGCGTGCTGGAGCTGGATCAGAAGGCGCCCGAGACCGCCACCCCCGAGCGCGCCGCTTCCTACCAGAGCTTCTATAACAAGGTCCGCAGCGAGCACGAGTCGCTGAAGCACTCCTACGCGGAGGCGCGCAAGCACCTCGCCGACCAGAACTTCGCTCAGGCGCTGGCCATTGCCGGCGAGTGGCTCGGGAAGTATCCCGGCCATGCGCTCTTCCAGGCGTTGAAGTTCGACATCGAGGAGCGGCAGCGACAGGAGCACTCCGCGCGCATC
>JBEKLW010000521.1:0-2622 GCA_050008815.1 Bryobacteraceae bacterium | reverse complement strand
GGGGCTTTGGGCAGGCCGGTGGCCGCGAGGTGAAGACTTGGCCTCGACCGGCGTGCTGGGATTGCGCGTGGACCCGAACAGCCATGTTGTTGTCGAGCACCTCCAAATTGAGGGCACGCCGAGACCTGCGTGGATGAACTTTCTCTGGACCGAAGCATTGCTTGGCGCCGGGGAATCGCCGGCGGATTGGGCCGAAAGCAGAGAAGCGGGCTTTCGTTACGCTTCCGGCACGGTCTCGAAAGTGGCATCCGCTCGGGTGAAGTGGAATGTCATTGGCCACAGTCTCCGGCTGTGGTCCCCGCGCGGTCCCGGCTACGGCAGTGCAGAGCTCCGGGTGGACGGGCGAGCCGCGGCCATACTCGACTTCCACGCGGACCAGGAAGTCGAATCCCAGCCTGTCTGGTCGGCGACGGGCCTTCCCGACAGTCCTCACGCAGTCGTGGTCGTGGCAAAGTCCGGGAATGTCCCCGTGGATTCTCTGGAGACAATCGCCGGTCCCAGCCAGGCAAAGACCGGTTCCGAGGCGCGGTAGCTACTCGGAGTCCATTCCCGAACACGGTTTCCAGCGGGAGCAGCTTTGGGCGTGTTACCAGATGATCGGTTTGTAACACCGCCCGTCTGGATGACAGCCAAGGCCCCTTCCAGTTTCTCGCTGATGATCTGATGCGTCGGAGCAGGGGCATACGCGGCTACAGTTGCAGCCAGTGCTGCTTGCCGCCTGCTCGGATTGTTGGCTTCCGCCCAAGCCTATTGGATGTCCTGGATGATCCACCAAGCGGCCTGTCCGGGATCCACCAGCACGTTTCAAAACCCGCTGGCCGCACGCCACAACGCGTGATACTGCCTTTGACGCGCATCAGATGCGTTGGAGTATCCGTCCAACACTTTTGCCAAGCCGTCGCACAGTTTGGCGGTGGTGCTCAAGTACAATCGGTCCGCGGTCGCGGCGGACCTCGCCGGCAGCCGAGGCAGCGTGCCCGCTGCGAGTCCCATAACACGTTCATGGGCGGCGACTAGGCACTGCACTGCCAGCCGCGCATGAGCCGCTTCGTAAGTGTTGGCGTTACCCGCCTGGACCATAGCTTGGTAAAAGCGTCGGACCCGGTCGACCTTGGCCAGGAGCATCTTGAGTTCCACTTCGGAGCTTGCCCTTGGTACCGAAGCCACGGGCTTGCCGTTCACGTAGAGCGCCGAACTGCCGTTGGCATCGACGGTCGCTGTTACGTGCGTCCACTCACCGGGCGTGAGCCTGGCCTCGAACGAAACCGTGCCCGAATCGCTGATCAGCCGCAGCGCATTGCCGGGGTAAGTATCGAACGTGTAACCGGTCGCTCCACCGACCGGGCATTTGTCGATGAGCCGACCTTTCGTCACCTCGGGACGGATGAGGGCGTACCAGGTTCCTCCCTTGGCGAGCGCGAGCGCGGGGGAGTTGGCGATTTCAAGATACCCCTCACCGTTGAGATGTACCGCCTTGCCGAACCGTGAGTCGACCACCTCGACGTGCCCCACGCTGCGGGCGACCGCAGCTTGGTCGACGGCATTGGGGAACACGCCAGCGGCCGACTTATCGAATAGCCAATGGCCAACGAGCGCGGCATCCTTGAACGCCGGGCCTTGGTCGTCTTGGCAAAGAGCGGCGATTTCATTGGCACCCAATGCTCGGTTGAAGACGCATGCCCTAGCGATGTCGCCGGTGAAGCGGCTCCCGCCGTCGCTGTCGGCGCCAATTCGCAATGGAAGATCGGTTGCGGTGATCACATCCGGCAGGGTGGACGGTCGCCACTCCGCTGGGCCGGGCAGGGTCGGCACGGACTGGTCCAGCTTGGGCGCCTTGAACGGGTGCGATTTCGCGTTGCCGGCCAGGATCTGCACGGCGGCCACCTCGGGAGTTGATTCATACGGCAAGAAGACGGAGTGCGCGTCGAAGGATTTCCACGGTTTGCCGTTCACCAACACGGCGGTGATGGGGCCGTGACCGCTGAGCGCGAGGTAGAGCCGTTTGTGGCCGAAGCGGATTGGAAACTTCTGCTCCAGTCGGGCGATGCCGTCGGGCAGGTGCGGCACGAGGGTCAGCCCTTCCGCACCGTAAAGATACTCAAACAGTCCGCGGATCAGGCCGGCCGGGGCGCCGAAGGCATCGTAGGTGAGGTTGATCGGTTCGCCGGGCTGATAGACGGCGCCGCCGAAGGCGACCAGCGGGTTGTCCATCCGGAATTGGCGGGCGAAGGTCAGGATCTGCTGCATGGCCCGACGGGCGTCGTCGTAGGCGCCCAGACGGTAGTACGCCATGATCATCCGGGCTTCGCAGGTGGTCCAGTGGCCACCGTTGACCCAGGTGCCGAAGCCCCAGAGCCCTTGCGGCGCTTCGTACATATCGTCGAGCGAAGGGCAGTTGGCCACGATGAGGTCGTGCGGGCGCAGGCCGGGGATGGAGGCAATTTTGCGGAGGATCTGCCGCGCCTGTGTCTCCCCGACGACCCGGAAGCAGATGGCATCGTGGTTCGGGGACGCCTCAAAGTAACCGTAGCGGGGAGCGCCATAGACGCCATGAAGAGTGCCGTCAGGGTCCATGGACTTGACCAAATAACCTTCGGCCGTGGTCAGCCGCTCGAGTCCTTG
>JBEKLW010000520.1:0-2652 GCA_050008815.1 Bryobacteraceae bacterium | reverse complement strand
GAGCGCCACCGCCTGGAGCAATCTCGAAACCAGGGCGCTGATGCCCACCTTGGTCGCCTGTCGCCGGGGCAGCGACGTGGCGGGCTCGGGCAGCGTCCTGCGCCGCGAACGCACGTAGAAGCCCGATTGCGGCCGGGCCTCCACGTACCCGCGGCTCTCCAGAACCGTGTAGGCCTGTAGGATGGTCGAGATGCTCACGCCTTCCTGCACGCTGATCCGGCGCACCGACGGCACCCGCTCGCCGGGGTGGAGCACCCCCTGTTCGATCAGGCCGGCGATCTTGCCGGCCACGCTTCGGTAGAGGAAAGGCCCAGGCTCTGTTGCCATAAACTGTTATGGTAGCAAATTCGCATTTCTGAATCTGTTATGCATAACGAGTTCCGGGTATTCTGGAACTCCTATGAGCCACACAGCCTCCCGCCAGCTTGTCCCCACCGAGAAGATCTGGCGCAATGGCGCCTTGATCCCCTGGGAGCAGGCCAGCATCCACATCCTGTCCCATGTCGTTAGCTATGCCAGTTCGGTATTCGAAGGCATCCGCTGCTATGACACCCCTTCCGGCCCGGCGGCCTTCCGCCTGCGCGATCACACGCGCCGCCTGGTCGATTCGGCGAAGATCTACCGCCTGGAGGTCCCCTACACGGCCGGGCAGCTCTCGGAAGCGGTGCTCGAGCTGCTGCGCGCCAATCAAATGAAGGCCTGCTACGTGCGCCTGATCGCGCTGCGGGGCTACGGATCGATGGGCGTCCATCCCGCGAACAACCCGACCGAGGTCTTCATGGCGTGCTGGGAATGGGGATCCTACCTTGGCGAGGACGCGATCGCTCAGGGCACGGACGTGTGCGTCTCGAGCTGGAATCGCATGGCGCCTAACACGCTGCCGGCGCTGTCGAAAGCGGCCGCCAATTACATGAACTCGCAGCTCATCAAAATGGAGGCCGTCGCCAACGGCTTTCAGGAAGGCATCGCGCTCGACTGCACGGGATGCGTAAGCGAGGGCTCGGGTGAGAATATCTTCGTGGTCCGCGACGGGAAGATCCTGACGCCCCCGCTGGGCGCCTCCGTTCTGGAGGGCATCACGCGCAACTCGGTCTTACAGCTCGCGGAGTACCTCCGCATTCCCGTCGCCGAGACGCCGATCCCGCGCGAGATGTTGTATCTTGCCGACGAGGTCTTCCTCACTGGGACCGCGGCCGAGATCACGCCGGTCCGATCCGTCGATCACATCCCGGTCGGCGCGGGCCAGCGAGGGCCAATCACCGAAAGACTCCAGCAGGAGTTTTTTGCGATCCTCAAGGGGATCAAGCCGGACCGCCACGGCTGGCTGACTCCGGTGACTGAGCAACCGCGGTTCAGCTTGTCCATACGCCTTCCGAGCTTTGTGAGAGTCCCATGAGCCAGCCATCCATCTGCAATCGTTCCTTGCTCGAATCGGCCGCGCGGCGGTCCATTCGATATCTGGACGCCCTGAGCGAGCGCCGCGTGGCGCCCTCGGCGGAGGCAGTCGCGGCTCTCGAAGAGTTCGCCGTCGAACTGCCCCAGGAGCCCACGGACCCGGAAACCATCCTCGACGCGCTGGACCGCCTGGGTTCGCCTGCCACCGTCGCCAGCGCGGGCGGCCGCTACTTCGGGTTTGTCATTGGCGGCAGCCTGCCCGCGGCCCTCGCCGCGAACTGGCTGGCGGGTGCCTGGGACCAGAACGCCGTCATGGCGGCGACGTCGCCGGTCTCGGCGGCCATCGAGGAAGTTGCCGTGCGCTGGCTGCTGGAGATTCTGGACCTGCCGCGCGCCTCCGGCGTCGGTCTGGTCTCCGGCGACACCATGGCGATGTTCGTCTCCCTGGCCGCCGCCCGGCGCGCCGTGCTGATGCGCGAGGGCTGGGACGTGGAGAACCAGGGCCTGTTTGGCGCTCCGCCCGTCACCGTCGTCGTCGGCGAAGAAGCGCACGTTACCGTCCACAAGTGCCTCGGCATGCTCGGACTGGGCCGGGAACGCGTGATTCGGGTGCCCACCGACGCCCAGGGCCGGATGCGCGCCGAGGCGCTGCCGCCCTTGCGCGGGCCCGCCATCGTGTGCATCCAGGCGGGCAACGTGAACACGGGCGCTTTCGATCCGGCTGAAGCGATCTGCGCCGCGGCGCACGAGGCCGGAGCCTGGGTCCACGTGGACGGCGCATTTGGGTTGTGGGCCGCGGCGGCGCCCGAGCGGGCTCACCTCACGCGCGGCATCGAAGCCGCCGACTCCTGGTCCGTCGATGCGCACAAGTGGCTGAACGTCCCCTATGACAGCGGCATGGCCATTGTTCGCCAGGCCGAGCATTTGCGCGGCGCCATGGCCCTCAGCGCGAGCTACCTCGTGCTGAACGGGCAGCGCGACCCGTGCCTCCACACGGCCGAGCTTTCGCGCCGCGCCCGGGCTCTGGAAATCTGGGCGGCGCTAGCCTCGCTGGGGCGCTCCGGAGTGGCCGGCCTCATCGAACGCACTTGCCGCTATGCTGCCCGCTTCGCCGAGGGTCTTCGCGCGGCCGGCTATGAAGTGCTCAACGATGTCGTGCTCAACCAGGTGCTGGTTTCCTTCGGCGATGACGAGACCACCCGCCGGGTGATCGCGGCCATTCAGGAAGACGGCGCCTGTTGGTGCGGCGGAACCGTC
>JBEKLW010000052.1:0-9529 GCA_050008815.1 Bryobacteraceae bacterium | reverse complement strand
AGACGCCACGGTAAGCTTGTGGACCAACAACGGTGGATTGCCCGGCGTACAACTGGATTCCTGGAATGTCGCCGCGACACCGGGTTTCGGCAGTTGCTGTGTCATCATAACGATCCCGGGCTTGACAGGTCCCAGCCTCACGGCGGGCCAGACCTATTTCATGCTGATTTTCGCCGACAGTACTTCCTGGGACGCCTGGAATTTAAACACTCAGGGCGTGAACGGTCTGGTTCTGTACTCTTCTAATGGCGGAACCACCTGGATTAGTAACGGCACCCAAACGCTGGGCGCGTTCGACATTCTCGGCGGCGGGGCCACCATCCCCGAACCGGCGACCATGCTGCTCTTGGGAACTGGACTGCTGTGCGTGCTGGCGCACGCGCGCAAGCGCACCGTCCGGTAGCGAACCGCGCACTGCGGCACGTGGCCCACTGCGCCTAGGCAGGGGACACAATCCTCCACCGGCTCCCGGCTTACCGCGCCGGAGGCAGCGAGCTGAGAGACTCGACCGATTCGCCGCTCACTTCCGCGTGAACAGCGCCAGCGTCACGCCCGGCCGCAGATCGTAGAAGCGGACAAACTGGTAGGCCGGGCCCAGCCGGTCCTTCAGAGCTCACGCGTCGGTTTTCACGCAGATGACGGCCGGCGCGTGCGTGTCGATCATGTGGCGCCAATAGCCCACGTTCTTGTACTCGCGCAGGTACCACGGCAGCGGCCAGTATTCCGGCGCCACGATGTCGATGGGCATCTTGACGCCGGCGCCCGCGCGCACTCGCCGCTCTCAAGATGGCGCGCACTATCGCCGATCTCGATGCCGCCGAGAGCGTCTCCGCCAAGCACCTGGCCGAAGCGACGCAATACAGGAGCCTGGACCGGACCTACTGGTGCTGACACCAAGGGGCGTGGTCGCGACCGGCGCTCACGCGCTAAGCCGCATGTCCCTTACGGCGACATCCACCCCATTTCCTGTTTCTCCGGGAAACCAGCAGTGTGAGACCGCCTATGGCCAGCAGGCTGATGGCGCCCGGCTCGGGGACTGCGCTGCCAGAGGCATATCCAATCGCATAAACCCCTGACGTGTTCTTGCCGCTAAACCACATCTGATTGCCAATCACCATCGGCGTGTAGGTCCGATCGTTTCGCCAAGCCACCCCGTCGCTGATGTGAAAGATCGGGTTGCTGGGATCCTTTACCCAGTTGATGCCGTCACTGGAGAAGGCATAGCCTATGCCCTGATTCAGGACAGAGCCGCTGCCCCCGCTGTACCAAAAGTCGAAGGCGCCATCGCTTCTCCGGATGACAGTTCCGTAACCGACGTACCCGCTGTCCCAGCCGGTGGGACTGCTATCCAACACCGGAAGCGCGCCGCCATTGTATCCTTGCCAGTTGACGCCGTCATTGGAGACAGCCAGGCCCACGAATTCATCGGATCCCGTTGTGCCGTCGTAATACATGACAAACCTGTTGGCCCAGACCGAATCTCTGTCGGTTGGCGTGATAATCGAGGAACTGCCAAGAGGATTGTACAAGATGTCGCAAGGGCCGTAGGATCCGGTGTTCCATGACGGCCATGTCCCCGTGATGACCGTGGTTCCTACCTGCGTAATGGGCGTGTCGTTGGACCAGGTCACTCCATCAGCAGACGTAGCCGTTCGGATGGCATCAATGGAATACAGTTCACTTGAATCGTTATACCAAATGCGATACTCAGCGCCGATTCTCTCTACAACGGTATGCCTGGGATTGAGCAGCCCGGAAACCTGGCCAACGGTAGTCCAGTTAATACCATCGGGGGACGTCGCCATCTGCTCTCCAGTGGCGTTGTCAGACCACATCGTATAGGTGCTGCCTTCCTGGAGGACAGTCGGATAGTAGGCCTTGCCAGGACTGTAGACCGGATTGAGAGGATACTCCTGCCAGGATATAGGAGACCCGTGTGCCAGCGTGCATGCTGCCAATGCCACTGCAATCGACATCTTCGCGAGGTTCTGGCATCCTTTCATGTGCTCATTCCCTTTATTCACTTGGATTTCCTCCCCACCCCCTACAGGGGTCGGATTCTGCTTTTTAGCTGGCCGAGTCTACCATCAATGTGGACGGGCATCCAGATAACTTGTGTCCTGGAGCCACACGCCTTGGTACTGGTAGCGCCTTTGTATCTACGGGTGCGTAGGGAATGCCGCGCCCCGCGGACGCAGCCTCGCCTCCTCTGCTGCAAGTTCATGTAAACACAGGATTAAGCCGTCGGCCCATCGCCACCCACAACATCTCGATGATCGGCCCGCCGGGTTCCGGCAAGACGCTGCTGGCCAAGCACCTGGCCGAGGCCGTCCAGTGCCGAAGCCTGGATAGGACTTACTGGTGCTGAGGGGCGGCAGACTGGCCGGGAGCCCTTGGTTCCGGGCTTGGGGCAAATGTGCGACACTGCGGGGTGGAGCGGCACGGCCGCCGGGCCGCTGTCCGCGCGGGCGGTTAGCTCAGTTGGTTAGAGCGCCTGCCTTACAAGCAGGAGGTCGGAGGTTCGAGCCCTCCACCGCCCACCAAGACACCCAAGCTGAACCAGTTCCGGAGGCCGCGCCGGCGGTCCCGCCGCTACTTCCTCAGTGGCTCCAGCGTGAGCGTCTCGTCCGCCTGCACCCGCCGGAACTGCATGGGGAAACTGGTGGCGCCATAATAAGCCGGCCACTGGTCCTTGTAGTGCCGTGAAAGCACATGGCCGGACTCGCCGGCGACGATGTTCATGTACGAGTTGTCAAGATCCGCCAAGTCCACACCCGTGCGCATCGAGGGCCCGATCCGTCGCGTGGTTTGCTTGACCGTGGTGGCCGAGCCGCTCTGCGGCTCTGGGCCAATGTTGAAGTAACCCGAGATCAGCGGCAGACGGCTGCCCACCGGATGCGCGATCAGGAGCTGGTTGTACCGGCCGTAGTCCCACTTGCGGATGTTTCGGCCCTCGACCCGGCGGCCCTCCTCAATGGCGTCGAGGAACTCGGCCAGCAGGAGCTGGTCGTAGTCCTTGAACCAGGCCGCGGGGCGCTCGCGCAGGAGCCGCTCGAGGACCGCGGGCGCCATCCAGTAGGCCGCGCCGCTCGCGCTCTGGTAGAGCAGGCCCTTGCCGGGCGAGGCCCGCTCGGCGATCGCCTGCCGCAAATGCTCGTAGAGCAGCGTCACGATCATCGGGGCGGCGCCGCCCTTCTCCATCTGGCCGTTCCAGGAGCGCAGCTCGGCGACGGCGTCGTCGATCCCCGGGCTCTTCGCGCCGCGGCGATCCCAGGCCGCCAGGATCTCCCGCGCCAGGAACCGCGAGAACGCCGAGTAAACGTCCTTCTGGACGGCGAGCATGTCCGAGGCGCGCCAGGAGCGGCGGGCTTCGAGCAGCTCGCGGATCCGGGCGGCCCGGTACGGCGCGGCAAAGCCGCCGTGCACGCGATAAGGATAAGTAAGTGGAAACGAATCCTCATTCGCCGACACGATAATCCCGCCTGCCGGGTTGTAAGTCTGCGGTAACTCAGCGAAAGGAATCCAACCGTCCCACTCGCGCTCGCCCGAGGCGCCGTCAACCGGCACGTCGCCGTCGTAGTTTCGCCGCAGGGGCAGCCTGCCTGCCGCGTGGGAGCCGATGTTGCCATCCACGTCGGCGTAGACGAAGTTCTGCCCGGGTCCGGGATAGCGCGCCAGCGCGGCCAGGAACTCCCCCCAGTTTCCCGCCCGGTTGAGGTCGAGCATCGGAAACGCGAAGCCGGGCTCGGCGGCGGACCAGCGCAGTGCCAGCGCGCGCCCGCTCTCGACGAACACCGGCCCGTGCCGCGTCACCCATTGCGCGAACTCGACCGGAGCGGCGCCGCGCGCGGGAATCAACTCCCGCTCCTGATGCGCCTGCTCGATCTGCCCGCGGAAGAGGTAGCGGCCGGTCTGAAGGTCGATCCTCTCGATATAGAGGTCCTGGTCGTCATAGCCGAGGTTGGTCACGCCCCAAGCGATGCGCTCATTGTGCCCAATGATCACGCACGGCACGCCGGGCAGCGCCACCCCCGAGACGTCGAGGCCCGGCGCCCGCAAGTGAACCATGTGCCAGACGCCGGGCAGCGAGTATTCCAGGTGCGGATCGTTGGCCAGCAACGGTCGCCCGGACGCGGTGCGCGCGCCCGCGATGACCCAGGCGTTCGACCCCGGCTGGACCGCCGGTCCCAGGCGCAGCGGATAGAGCGCGTTCACTAGCGCGGCGTCCCCGCCCTCGAGCAGCGCGGCCTTCTGGAGCTTGTCGCGCCAGGTGAAGCTCAGCCAGCGGTGCATCTGAAGCGCGATGGCGAGCGAATCCTGGACCGACCAGGGAGGCGGATCGTAGCGTCCCAGCGCGAATTCCAGCCCCAGCCGGCCGCGGTGCGTCTCGATGAACCAGTTCACGCCGCGTGCGTAGGCCGCAAGCGGCGCGCGGTCCGCGGGCGGCAATGACGCGGCAGCCGCCTGGGCGATGCGGCTGATGCGAAAGCGGCGCGACTCGCGATCCGATTCCAGCGCCTCGGGCCCGAAGACCTCGGCGAGCCGGCCGGTGGCCAAGCGCCGCAGCGTATCCATCTGCCAGAGCCGGTCCTGCGCGGCGGCGTACCCCTGGGCGAAGAGCGCGTCTTCGACGCTGGAGGCGGCCACGTGCGGCACACCGAGCTTGTCCCGCGCAATCTCGAGCCGCGCGCCGACTGGCGCCTCGAGCGTGCCCGAGGTCTCGGGCAGCGGGCGCCATGCCACCCAGTAAATGGCGGCGGCGCCGACTAACAGCGCCACGAGTACCGCTATGTTGAAATAGAAAAGTACTCGTTTGAGGGCCACGCCACGATTGTAGCGGAAGGGTCATCGGCGCGGCTGCCGGCATTCGCAGGGGAGCTGTATGGGCGATACTTACCTGGCTTATCGTTTTCTGCTCTTGGCGGCCATCATCGGCCTGAACGCCTTCTTCGCCTCGGCGGAGCTGTCGCTCATCTCGGCGCGGCCGTCGCGCCTTCGGGAGATGGCCGCGGCGGGCAACGTGGGAGCGCAGGCCGCGCTGCACCTGCTCGGACACCCGGAGCGGCTGCTGGCCACGGTCCAGGTGGGCGTCACGCTGGCTGGGCTAGGCGCGGGTTGGGCGGGCCAGGACACCGTGTACCGCCTGCTCATGCTGGCCGTCGCGCCGCTGGTGACGCCGCAAACGCACGCGCTGCTCCACGGGGTCAGCTTCGTGATCGCGTTCCTGGCGCTGACCTGCTGCATGGTGGTTCTGGGCGAGGTGGTGCCGAAGAACCTCGGCATCAAGAAGGCGGAGCGATACGCGGTCGTGGTCGCGCCGCTACTGCTGGTCTTCCACCGCCTTTCCGAGCCATTTATCTACGTGCTGGAGCGGGCCTCCGCGGCGGTTTCGCGCCTGCTGGGCTTGGGCGCCGAGGAGAGCCGGACGGCGCACTCGGTCGAGGAGCTGAAGCTGATCGCGAGCTCGGTGCGCGCCTCAGGGCGCATGTCGCAGTTCGAGGAAGCGGCGCTGCTGCGGCTGCTCGACCTGGGGAACGTGGCGGTTCGCGAGGTGATGGTGCCGCGCAACGCCATCGTCTCGCTGTCCGCGGACGCCTCGCTCGACCAAGCGCTGCAGACGCTCGCCGAGTGGCAGTTCACCCGGGTGCCGGTCTACGATGGCAAGCCGGAGCAGATCATCGGCATCCTGCATTACAAGGACCTGCTGGCGGTCTGGCAGCGCCTGCGCGGCGCCGCGCGCACCAACGCCCCGGTCCCGCCTTTCCGCCTGCGGGCGCTGCTGAGGAAGCACCTGGTGGTGCCCGAGAGCAAGCCGGTCAGCCAGATGATAGACGAGTTCCGTCAGCACCGGGCGCACATGACCATGGTGGTGGACGAGTTCGGCACCATCGTCGGTTTGGCAACGCTCGAGGACGTGCTCGAGCAGGTCTTCGGCGAGATCGAAGACGAGCACGACGTGTGGCGGCCCCGGCCCTCGCTCTCCAGCCCGGTGCTGGAACTGGAGGGCACGGTGACGATTCGCGACCTCGAGTCGCAGTACTGCATCGAGCTGCCCACCAGCGCCGGCTTCGAGACGCTGGCCGGGTTCCTGCTCTTCGAGCTCGGCTGCATTCCGCGGGCGGGAGATTCACTGGTGCACGACGGCCGGCGGTTCACCGTCATCGAGATGGATCGCCACCGGATTGCGCGCGTGAGAGTCGAGCGCCCGCCTCGTCACCGGGACGCGGAGGCGCCGCAATAACGGCCGGCGCTTGTAACCGGTCTCCGGACCGGACGGGGAGGCGGGCTAGCCGCCTTTCTTCCGCGCTTTCGGCTTCCTCTGCTCCTCAGCCTCGGCGGGCGCTGGGGAAGGATTGATCGAAGAGAGCACCTCTTTGAACAGCGCGTCCTTCCGGGCGTCCTTCCTAGGCGGCGCCTCGCCGCGGCGATAGTAGTGCTCGTTGTAGCAGGTGCGGCAGCGCACTTTCGCGGGTTCACGCTGGACCACCGAAACGATGGAGTGGTTGGTGATCCGCCGGCATTTCACGCAGAAATCGTCAACGTCGTCGCCCAGTCGGAACTCGGACATGCAAGGCCTCCATGCGGCGCCCAACGCGTCTCGGTGAAGTATACCGAATCCCGGCGCCCGCTGTTCAGGCCAGCAGGCCGAGCAGGAGCCCGGCGGCGGCCGAGCCGGCGATGATCCACAGCGTGTCCAGGCGCGTGGCTACCAGCAGCGCGAAACTGGCCCCGGCGATCGCCACCACCGCCACGCCGGTCAGAGCGTCGCGCGCCAGCGGCACCGCCGAAGCCGCCACCAGCCCCGCCGCCGCCAGCGTCACCGCCTGGATCGCGCTGCGCAGCCGCGGCTGCTCGGCCCGCGCGCCCAGGTAGCGCGCCAGGGGAATGATGAGGAAGGCCGGGGTGACCATCGCCAGCCAGCCGCAGAACGCCCCCGGCACGCCGGCGACGAAGTACCCGACGCTGACGATGTAGAGCCCGTACGGTCCGGGGCCTGCCTGGCCTGCCGCGACCGCGGCGTTCAGCTCACGGTCGGTGAGCACGTGATGCTTGAGCACCAGGTCGCTGCGCACCACCGGCAGCGACGTCAGCCCGCTGAAGGAGGTCACCGTCGCCTTGAGCAGCAGCAGGTAAAGCAGCAGCAGGTTCATGTCCGCTCCGGCACCACCCACAGGAGGCCCACGAGCGCGGCCAGCGCGAGCACGTAAATGGGCGCCATCCCGCCGACGATGAGGGCGGCGGCGCCGCCCGCCAGCAGGACCGCGCGCAGCCACGAGCCGCGCCGCAGCGCGGGCCAAAGCAGGTTCCAGGCCGCGGCGAACATCATTCCCACCGCGGCGGCCAGCATGCCGGCGATCGCGCCCAGCGCCAGCGGGTGCGCCTTCAGCACCTGGTACTCGTAGGTCAGCCAGACCACCAGGACCGTGCACGGAATCGTGCCCGCGGTCACCGCGATCAGCGCTCCCCGCCAGCCGCGCATGAACCAAGCCGCCGCTGCGCAGAAGGCCAGCACGTTGGTCCCCGGCGTGACGCGCGCCAGACCGTAGGAGAGGCCGTACCGGTCGGGGGAAAGCCACTTGCGGCGCTCCACCAGCTCGCGCTGGAGCGCCGCCATGGTGGGGTCGCCTCCGCCGAACGTGAAGTTCACTAGGCGGAAGAACAGCGCCAGCAGTTGGCGGAGCGGGGGGCGTGGCGCGGCCACCTAGCTACTGTATCATCGGGTTGATGTGCGGCCAACGGTCTCTCATCGCAGCCGCGGTTGTGGTGGCCGTTCTGGCGGCAGCCGCGCTTTACCTGGCGCGCCGGCGCGTGGGGCCCGGCGCCACCGCCCAGGTGCGGATTAGCGTCCATTAGAGCGCTATACTGCCCCCCAGGGGGCTCAGCCATGCAATTCCTCAAGGACAGCTTCATCGCGCTGATCACCGAGACTTCGACCAACCTGCCGCCGGACGTGCGCGTGGCGATGGCGAAGGCCGGGCGGTTGGAACAACCTGGCACCCAGGCCGCGCAGGCGCTGGCCATCATCGCCAGCAACGTCGACATGGCCTGCGAAGGCCAGGCCCCGATCTGCCAGGACACCGGCATGCCGACGTTCTTCATCCGCGCGCCGGCCGGAGCCAATCAGTTGGAGATCCGCCAAGCGGCACGTCAGGCCATCGCCGACGCGACCCGGCAGGGCAAACTGCGCCCCAACTCGGTGGATTCGATCACCGGCAAGAACACCGGCGACAACCTGGGCGAGGGGACGCCCATCTTCCACTTCGAGCAGTGGGAGGAGGAAGACATCGAGGTGCGGCTGCTGCTCAAAGGTGGCGGCTGCGAGAACATGAACGCCCAGTATTCGCTGCCCTGCCAGATCGAGGGCCTGGGCCGCGCGGACCGCGATCTGGAGGGTGTGCGCAAGTGCATCCTGCATGCGGTCTGGAAGGCCCAGGGGCAGGGCTGCTCGCCCGGCGTCATCGGCGTGTGCATCGGCGGCGACCGCGCGCACGGCTACGCGCTGGCCAAGGCCCAGCTCCTGCGAACGCTCGACGACGTGAATACGAACACTGTGCTGGCGGGGCTGGAGGCGCGCATCTTGCGGGAGGCCGAGCGCATCGGGGTTGGCCCGATGGGCTTCGGGGGCAGGGTCTCGCTGATCGGCTGCAAGATCACGGCCGCCAACCGCCTGCCGGCCTGCTTCTTCGTGTCAGTTGCCTACGACTGCTGGGCCTTCCGTCGTCTCGGGGTAATTTTGGATGCGCAGTCCGGCGCCATCAAGCGCTGGCTCTATCGCGACGCCAGCATCCCGGAGAAGCCAATGGCCGAGGGCGCGGGTTTCCAGCGCACGGGGAAAGAGATTGTACTTAAGTCGCCCGTTACTGAGGCAGCCATTCGCAACCTTACGGTCGGTGACGTGGTGCTCCTCCGTGGCGATATGTACACGGGACGTGACGCTGTCCACGCCCATCTCATGAAAAACCCAGCCCCAGTCGACCTGTCCGGTGGACTTCTCTATCACTGCGGGCCGGTAGTCCTGAAGCAAAACGGTGGCTGGAAGATGACGGCTGCCGGGCCGACAACTTCCATCCGCGAAGAACCTTACGAGGCGGAGGTAATCAAGCGCTTTGGCATCCGCGCCGTCATCGGCAAGGGAGGCATGGGCGCCAAGACACTCGCAGCTCTAAAGGATTTTGGCGCCGTCTACCTCAACGCCATCGGGGGCGCAGCTCAATACTACGGACGCTGCATCAAGAGCGTGAAGGACGTTTACTTCCTCGAGTTCGGATTGCCGGAAGCAATGTGGCATCTGGATGTGGAGGATTTTCCAGCGATCGTTACCATGGATGCGCACGGCAACTCACTCCATGCTGATGTGGAAAGGGCTTCTGCAGCCATCCTGGCGAAGCTGGCCGATCCGGTATTTTAAGGAGACCCAACGGCAATGAACATATCCGGCCGAGAAGGCTTGGTTTTTGGGCCGACTCGCAACCCTTCCCGGCCGGATCCTATCCCAGCAAGGGAACATGCAAGGTCCAAGCTTCATCTT
>JBEKLW010000519.1:0-2654 GCA_050008815.1 Bryobacteraceae bacterium | reverse complement strand
GAAGCGGCCCGCCGGCTGCTCGCGGAGGCGGGTTATCCCGGCGGACGCGGATTCCCGAAGGTGGAGATTCAGTTTGCCACCCTTGAGCTCAACCAGCGGCTGCTCGAGGCAGTCCAACAGATGTGGCGGCGCGAACTCGGCATCGAGGTCATCCTTGCCAACAAGGAGCAGCGCGTGTGGCTCAATGACGAACGCCAGTTCAACTACGACATTTCCTACGCCCACTGGATCGGCGATTACGTCGACCCCAGCACCTACCTGGAGTTGTTTACCTCGGACAGCGGCAACAACTCCACCGGCTGGGCCAACGCCGACTACGACCGGCTGGTCCGGACGGCGGGGGCGGAGGTCGACCAGAATCGGCGTTACGAACTCTACCAACAAGCCGAGGCGATCCTCATGGACGAGACACCCATCGCACCGATCTTCTTCGGCACGCGGGTCTTCCTCTGTCATCCGGCAGTAAGAAACTGGCAACCGGCGCTGCTCGGCATCCATCAGTACAAGAACGTATATCTGGAGAAGTGAGGTGGACAGGTGGAACCGGCCAACATCGGGCTCCGCAGCCCTAAACGCCTGCGCCGCGATCGCAGGCGGGTAACTCTTCGCGAAAGAGATCCAGCGGACTCAGCCTGTCCCCGTAGCGCAGTGCTTTAGCCTGCGCGACAGGGAAGAGCGCGGTCTGAAGAACCGCGCTACGGTTCAGGTGGGGACGGCGGATTGCAGAGATGGGCAGGCTGACAAGTGTGCGGCCCAAGCCGGGACAGCCCCCTCAACCGCACCCTCACTCACTCTGCGCCCTTGTGCCGGTCGGGTTTGCCCATCATCCTTCAGCGCATGGGCCTCCCTTGGCGCCTTTCCTCGCTTTGTCTCCTGCTCCTTTTTTTGCTACCCGCCTCCGTCCAGGCCGCCGGCCTTGAAATCGTGCGGGTGTTCACCAGCTGGCGCGACGCCGCGTCGTTCCAGCGCGTGACCGAGTACTTCGACGGAAAGGAAAACACCGGGAGCATCACCGTGCTGCGTTCGCAGCCCGGCGAGCGCGCCGGCTTCTACTGGCTCGTACGGCTGAAGAACGAGGGCGCCCCGCTGGCCGGCGCCAAGTTCGAGCTGCAGGTCATCACGCCGGCTACGCCCGAGCCGAAGACCTTCACCTTCTCCGCCGACCTACCCGCCGGTAGTTCGCTCTACCAGCTCGGTCTCACTGGTACCGACTGGCCCGGCGCCAAGGCCCGACCGGCGGCGTGGCGCCTCTGTCTGCTCGCGACCGATGGCAAAACGCTGATTGCGAAGGAAAGCTTCCTCTGGGAGTTGCCGGGAAAACCGTAGGCCCAGGGTCAGGAATTCCGGGTTTAGGGTTCAAGGTTCAGGGTTCAGGGTTGCTGCGTGCGTTGGCAGCGACGGCGGGTAGTTTGCGCCCGGCCCGGAACCCTGAACTCCGAACCCTGAACCTACGCGGAGCGCGCACGCCGCCCTACACGCCCTGCGACATGACGCTGCCGAACACGGCGAAGAAGTGGCAGACGCTGCCGGCGAGCACGAATAGGTGCCACACCGCGTGGTGATAGGGCAGGCGCTTCCACATGTAGAACAGCGTGCCCGCCGTGTAGGCCACGCCGCCGGCCAACAGCATCACCAGGCTGCCGTGCGGCAACACCTCCACCAGCGGCTTGAAAGCGGCGAGCGCGAGCCAGCCCATGAAAAGGTAGATGAGCGTCGACAGCAGGCGGAATCGCCCGGTGAAAAACAGCTTCAGCACAATGCCCGCCACCGCCAACACCCAGATCACGCCGAACAGGCTCCAGCCCCACGGCCCGCGCAGACTGACCAGCAGGAACGGCGTATAGGTGCCCGCAATCAGCAGGAAGATCGCCCCATGATCGAGCACGCGCAGCCACTGTTTCACCCGGGGCGTCCGCAGCGCGTGATAGAGGGTCGAGGCCGCATAGAGCAGCACCAGCGACGCGCCGAACACCGCACAGCCCACCACCGTCCATGCGTCGCCGTGCAGCGCGGCGAACGTCACCAGCACGCTCAGGCCCGCAATGCTCAAAACCAGGCCGAGGCCGTGCGTCAGGCTGTTGGCGATCTCTTCGCCGCGGGTGTAGGTGACGGGCTTCAATTGCACCCGGATAAGCATGGGCCATAGACTCGGCTCTGCAACCAAAGTTCATCCAAATCCTCCGTCGTCCTTTCAGGATTTTAGTTGGTCTTTTTCCGTTCGTCCTCCGTCATTGGGCGTTTCCATGCCTTCCTTTCTGGTCTGGTCTGACTGGCGGCCGCTTGCCCTGAGCCCGTCGAATGGGCTCGCCCTGAGTTCATCAAACGGGCCGGCCCAGCCCGAGGTGCCCACGCCTGCCGTGCTCGCCGAGGTGCTCGACGGCGGCCAGACCTTCCGCTGGAGCCGTACGCCGGACGGCGTCTGGCAGGGCGTGTGGTCCGATTGCGTGGCTCGCCTCAAGCCATCCGAGCAAGGCGGGCTGCTGTGGTCCGCGCCGCAGACCCTCGCCGACGCGGTCGTGCTCAAGCTGCCGCAATATTTCGCGACGACGGTCAGCTTCGCCCAGCTGGCCGACGCTTTACCCTGGCGGAGCGAAATATTGCGGCAGCTTGGGCACGACCGCGTCGGCGAGGGTCTGCGGCGCGGACCACAGCAG
>JBEKLW010000518.1:0-2657 GCA_050008815.1 Bryobacteraceae bacterium | reverse complement strand
GTTTATCCCTTGGAGCGAGGCCAAGATCCACGTTCTCTCGCACGTCGTCAGCTACGGCAGCTCGGTGTTTGAAGGCATCCGCTGCTATTCAGCCTGGAACGGGCCGTCCATCTTCCGCCTGCGCGAGCATGTGCGGCGGATGATCGACTCCGCGAAGATCTACCGCATGGAGATCCCCTACTCCGCCGAGGAGCTGTCGAGCGCGCTGTGCGAGCTGGTGCGCGTGAACCGGATGAACGCCTGCTACCTGCGGCCGATCGTGCTGCGCGGCTATGGGCACATGGGCGTTTACGGCGGCCAGAACCCCGTCGAAGTGTTCCTGGCCTGCTGGGAATGGGGCCGCTACCTGGGCGAGGAGGCGCTGGCGCAAGGAGTGGACGTCTGCGTTTCGAGCTGGAACCGGATGGCGCCGAACACGCTGCCGGCGCTCTCCAAGGCGGGCGCCAACTACATGAACTCGCAGTTGATCAAGATGGAGGCCATGACCAACGGCTACGACGAAGGCATCGCCCTGGACCCGGCGGGCTACATCAGCGAGGGCTCGGGCGAGAACATCTTCGTCGTGCGGGACGGCAAGGCGATGACGCCACCGCTGGCGGCCTCGGTGCTGCCGGGGATCACGCGGGACTCGGTGATGCGGCTGGCGGAGGAGATCGGCATTCCGGTGGTGGAGGCGAACATTCCGCGCGAGGCGCTCTACATCGCCGACGAGGTGTTCTTCACCGGCACGGCGGCCGAGATCACGCCTATCCGCTCGGTGGACCACATCCAGGTTGGCTCGGGACGGCGCGGCCCGGTGGCCGAGGCGCTGCAGAAGGAGTTCTTCGCAATCATCGAAGGCAGCAAGCCGGACCGGCACAACTGGCTGACGGCGGTGAACGCGCCGCAGCCGGTTACGGCCGCATGAGGGACGCCTGAGAGCCCGTGACGAAAGTCGATTTCGGGTTTGATGCGCGGCGCAAGGCGCTGGCGCAGGGCGCTGGATTCTCCGTGGCGGAGGCGCTGCCGGCGCGGCTTTCGGCACGGGCTGCGGAGGGTGGGGCGGCTGAGAGGCGAGGACCTCGAGAGCTCGGTCCGGACATCCACCTCCCCCGAGATTTTCATCCGGACCGGGCTCGCAAGAGGCTTCCCTTTTGTAGCAGGGTCGGGCGGCGGAGTTCCAGCTTGCAAATGGATGCGCGGCCCGATTTCAACAACTTTGATTCTCAAGTATTACTTCGGATTATGGCCGTAGTCCTGTGGGAAAGTTGTAGATAAAACAAGAGGCGCATGAAATGTCGGAGCGAGTGGAGGGCACGGACGCACTGAGCGGCCGGCCGATCGTGGTCAGCTTCTCCGAGACGATCGGGTCGGTGGGCGCCGGAGCGGGCGCCGGCGGACTCTTCCTCGCGCCGGGCTTCATCGACCTCCAGGTGAACGGCTTCGCCGGAGTGGACTTCAACTCCCCGGCGGCGCCCGAGGAGGAGATCGGGCGCGCGATTCGGGCCCTGCTGGCGAGCGGCGTGACGCGCTTCTTGCCAACCGTGATCACGGGGTCGCCGCAAGACATGCTGGGGGCGCTCAAGAACCTGGCGGCGGCCAAGGCGCGGCTGGCCGAAGGCGAGGCCATCGAAGGCTTCCACGTGGAAGGGCCGCACATCTCTCCTGAGGACGGCCCGCGGGGCGCGCATCCGCGACGCTGGGTGCGGCGGCCGGACCTGCACGAGTTCCACCGCTGGCAGGACGCCGCGCGCGGGGCGGTCCGCGTGGTGACGGTGTCGCCGGAGTGGCCGGAAGCGCCGCGGTACATCGAAGGCCTCGTGAGCGAGGGAGTGGTGGCCGGGATCGGGCACACCAACGCCACCGCCGGCCAGATCGTCGAGGCGGTGCGCGCGGGCGCAACCATGTCGACGCACTTGGGTAACTGCGCGCACGCGCTGCTGCCGCGGCAGGCGAACTGCATCTGGGAGCAGCTCGCCGAAGACCGGCTGGCGGCAGGCTTCATTGTGGATGGCATCCACCTGGGGACGGCGTTTCTGAGGGTCGCGCTCCGCGCCAAGGGGCCCGAGCGGCGCTTCCTGGTGACGGACGCGGTAGCGCCCGCGGGCTGCCCGCCGGGCCGCTACCGGCTGGGCGAGCAGGAGGTGGAGCTGAGCTCCGAGGGGCGCGTGGTGCTGGCCGGGCAGGCGCGCTTGGCGGGATCGGCGCTGCGGATGGACCAGGGCGTGGCGAACCTGATGCGGCTGGGCGGGTTGACGCTCAGCGAGGCTATGGCGATGGCGACGGTGAATCCGGCGCGCGCGGCGCGGATCGCGGAGCGTCAGCAGGGCCTTGTGCCGGGTGAGCGCGGCGACGTGGTGGCGTTCCGCCTGGGCGAGGGCGGCGCTATCGAGATCGAGAGAACCTGGCTGGCGGGGCGGTGCTAGCCGCACGGCAGGGCGCCTTGCGGCGCAGAGGCGGTGCGGTGTTCCCGAGGGTCGCCAGGCGTCGGCAGGAGTGCCGACGCGGCACGCAAGCCCGGAACTGATCCAAACAACGGAAGTGCGTGCGCTACAGCGCTAGCCGCACGCCAGTGCGCCCGCCGCCTCCGCGTTGTAGCGCGGGCTTTGCCGTCCTTTGGCATCCGCAAACGGACAGCCTGCCGCCTCGACACTCTCTCGAAAACCCGGTTTTCATCC
>JBEKLW010000517.1:0-2658 GCA_050008815.1 Bryobacteraceae bacterium | reverse complement strand
AATGCAGCTCGGATACTTCCAGGTGATGGCCGAGCCGGTCTCGAGTTGCGTCCAGGAGATCTTCGAGCTCACGCCCAGGCATTTGCCGCGCTTGGTGACGAAGTTGTAGATGCCGCCCTTGCCCTGCTTGTCGCCGGGATACCAGTTCTGCACGGTGGAGTACTTGATGGTGGCGTTGTCGTGCGCGACCAGCTCGACCACGGCGGCGTGCAACTGGTTGGAGTCGCGGATGGGCGCCGTGCAGCCCTCCAGGTAGCTCACGTAGGCGCCTGCCTCGGCGATGATGAGCGTGCGCTCGAACTGGCCGGTGTCCTTGGCGTTGATGCGGAAGTAGGTCGATAGCTCCATCGGGCAGCGCACGCCCCGGGGCACGTAGCAGAACGAGCCGTCGCTGAATACGGCCGAGTTGAGCGCCGCGAAGAAGTTGTCGGTGTGCGGCACAACCGAGCCGAGGTACTTCTCAACCAGCTCGGGGTGATTCTGGACCGCCTCGGAGAAGGAACAGAAGATGATGCCCAACTCCGCGAGCTTCTCCTTGAACGTGGTGCCAACCGAAACGCTGTCGAAGACGGCATCGACCGCGACGCCCGCGAGCAGCTCCCGTTCGCGCAGCGGGATGCCGAGCTTCTCGTAAGTGTTCAGCAGCTCCGGCTCGACTTCCTCCAGGCTCTTCGGCCGGTTGGCCATGCTCTTCGGCGCCGAGTAGTACACGATCGACTGGTAGTCGATGGGCGGGTAGTGGACGTTGGCCCAGACCGGCTCTGTCATCCTGGTCCAATGCCGGTAGGCCCTGAGCCGCCATTCCAGCATGAACCGTGGCTCGTTCTTCTTGGCCGAGATGAGGCGGATGACGTCCTCGCTCAACCCGGGCGGCACCGCGTCCGCCTCGATCTGGCTGACGAAGCCGTACTTGTACTCCTGCTCGGTAAAAGCCTGGATCTGCTCGGTGGAGGTGCTCATCCCTTCTCCTGACGGCCCCTCTGAGGGCGGCCCCTGGCGTGGCAGGGGTCGCCTTCAGGATAGCCCAATCTGTACTCTTTGGTCAAGATTCAAATCAGGGGAAGAAGGTGACGTGAAGCAGGGTGGTGGCAGGCCGGAAACCCGCCGCGCGCGGGGGAGTGGCACGTCACCCCGCCGAAAACCGCCCCAAACGCGGAAATGCCCGCCTCGGAGAGGCGGGCATTCGCTTCCCTGTTCTCACAGGGCGATGTTCAATGGGAGAATCGGCTTCGACGGAAACGCAACCGTCAAAACCGGTGTGATTGGATCTTATTTCAGGCGGCCTCCTAAATCAAGAGAAAAAGCGCGGCGCTCCGATCCCCACGCAACCCGCTCAAGCAGTGCAGCTTAGGTGCCTCTGCGTTTTTCCTCAGCCTGTCGAAAAGCAGTGCAAAAGGTTGTTGGGGGACGGTGGATTCCAGTCCAATCAAAACAAAAGAGGGGCGTTATGAAGTGGGGCGCGCGGCCGATCCGGGGGCGTCGGGCGGCTGCGGCTCTCGAGAGGGGTCATCGAGGTGAAGTACGGTCATAGCCTCGCCCGAAGTGCCCAGCCCGAGGCGCCGCAAAACGCCGACGATCACGCCCGCTGGGATGACCAGCAGAACTATGATCCCTACTAGAATGAATATGTTAAGGAGCAGATCGGCGACGTTGTCACGCCGCGTGGGCACGCGCTCGTTCAGCGTGACGGTGGCGTTGAATCGAACCGTGGCAAGCAGGCGCTCGGCGGCGTCGCGGTTCGGAGCAGCCAGGATTGCGGCTACCAGGGGGCCGGCGCGCTTGGCCATTGCGCCGGGCAGCCTCTGGAAGTCCTCGAGGCGCTGGCGGGCGATCTGAGGGGTGGGGTAGGCGAACACGGCCATCTGCATGTCGCCGGCCGGGGTGCGATAGCGGGCAATCTGGACCTCGGCGCCCATGTGGAAGGCGGCCATGGAGGGGGGCACGCCGGGCGAGAACCGGTCCAGGCCGGCCGGGCCGAGCACATAACGCTCGGAGTTGCGGACGAGGTTCTGCGAGGGCAGGTAGTTGACCGGGAGCCGGCCCCGATCGAGCTTCGGCAGCCGGGCCAGCATCTCCTCGAGGTCGGCCAGCCGGGGCTTCCAGCCCGCGGTCTGCAACACGTAGTTGCCAAAGAGGAAGATGACGCCATCGCGGGTCTCGACGGCGGCGTCGGCCAGATCCACCGGCCTGGAATCGGAGGGCCGCTGCCACTCGAAGGCGCCCAGGGCGGCAGTGGGGTCCTGGAGGCGGAACCCAGTGGCCGTGAAGCGCCGGGCGGCAGTGGCATATTCGGCCTGTTCCGTCTCGCCGAGGCCGTACTCCTCCCAAAGCGGCATATCCGTGAGCTGGAGGGGCTTCGCGGAGGCCTTCTTGAAGCCGCCAAGCTGGTCCGGCCAGATGGCCGCGTTCGCGGCGGTACAGATGAGCAGGAGGACGAATGCCACCGCCCACTTGGATGAATGACCCCAACGCGCACGCGATGGATGCATAGTGTCTTAGACGCCGGGGGACACAGGTCTTACACCGCCGCCCCGCAGCATTTCTTGTACTTCTTGCCGCTGCCGCAGGGGCAGGGCTCATTGCGGCCCACCTTGGCGCCTCTGACGACGGTTCTGGAGCCGGAGCCGGAGTCACCGCCGACGAACTGGAGCGCGGCCA
>JBEKLW010000516.1:0-2661 GCA_050008815.1 Bryobacteraceae bacterium | reverse complement strand
ACGGCGGCGTCGCTGGAGGCCTTCAGGAAGTCCCCCGAAAGCACGCCCAGGCCGCCCGAGTAGGCGGGCAGGCATTCCACGATCCCGTACTCCATCGAGAAATAGGCGATCAGCTTGTCCTGGCCGGCGGGCGCCCCCGGCGGGTGCATGTAAGCGTCAAATCGCTCACAGGCCTGGCGGTATAGAGCCAGATAGCGCGGGTCGGCGGCCAGCCGCTCCAGCGTGGCCTGGGGCACTCGCCCCAGCATCGACACCGGGTTGTGACCCGAGGCCCGCCAGAGACTCGGCTCCATCCTGCGGAAAAGATTGCGGATAGCGGGTTCCCAACTCCACAGGACGTTGTAGGCCAGCTCGATCATCCGGGAGAGCGGCCCCGGCACTACCGGCCGCACAAGAAACTCCCTAAGTGGTTGAATTTGAAATGGCATCAGGCCTCGTGGATAGTCCTACCATAGCAGACTTCCAAACCCGGACGGCGCCGCCGCCACGCCCGTCAGCCGCCCGCGGCGCGGTTCCCGTCCGCCGGCCAGACCGCTGAATGCGATATGATTGGAGCTTCCTCAGGATTCTCCGACCGGCCAGTCCGTTGGTCCGAGGATTGCATCATCCCTAGCTAGGAGAGAGAACTACATGGCGTACGTAATCGTTGACACCTGCACCAAGGACGAGCTGTGTGTCGAGGCTTGCCCGGTCGATTGCATCCACCCCAAGAAGGATGAGGCTGGCTTCGAGGAGCTGAAGCAACTGATGATCGACCCGGAGGCTTGCATCGACTGCGGCGCCTGCGTGCCGGTGTGCCCGACGAATTCGATTTACACGCTTGACGAGCTGCCGGCCGAGTCGCAGCACTTCGCCGCCAGCAACGCGGCATATTACGGCAAGTAGGCGCTAGCCGCGCGGCCGGGCGCCGGCGGCGCAGACGCCGCGCCCCGCGAGCGCGGGAAACGTTCTCTCGAGGAGTAGTAGTCCGTGCCTGCCCTAGCCCAAGTCCTTGCTGAGAACACGCGTGAGGGCGCCCTTTGGGAACCCATCGACCAGAAGCGCATCCGCTGCTTCGCCTGCGGCCACCGCTGTCCCATATTTGAAGGGCAGCCAGGCGTCTGCAAGGTGCGGTTCAACTCCGGCGGCAAGCTCTACGTGCCCTGGGGCTACGCCTCCGGCGTGCAGTGCGACCCCATTGAGAAGAAACCCTTCTTCCACGTGCGGCCGGGCTCGCTGGCGCTCAGCTTCGGCATGCTGGGCTGCGATCTGCACTGCAGCTATTGCCAGAACTGGGTGACCTCGCAGGCGCTCCGCGATTCGCGCGCGGTTTCCTCCATTCAGACGGTCACACCCGAGGAATTGGTCCGAACCGCCCTCGATCTCGGCGCCGAGGCGGTGGTCAGCACTTACAACGAGCCTCTGATCACGGCCGAATGGGCGGTGGAAATCTTCCGGCACGCCCGGGAGGCGAGCCTCCTGACTGGCTTCGTCTCGAACGGCAACGCCACCCCGGAGGTGCTCGAATTCCTGCGGCCTTGGTGCGACCTCTACAAAGCCGACTTGAAATCGTTCCAGGACCGCCGCTACCGGGAACTGGGCGGCCGCCTTCAACCGATCCTCGACAGCCTGCGCCGCATCCACGCCATGGGCTTCTGGCTGGAGGTGGTCACGCTGGTCGTGCCCGGCTTCAACGACTCGGATGAGGAGCTGCGCGACATCGCCGGATTCCTGGCCGGCATCTCACCCGACGTCCCCTGGCACGTGACGGCGTACCACAGGAACTACAAGATGCTCGACTCGCGGGACACAAAGCCGGCGGACCTGCTGCGCGCGGTGGAGGCGGGCCGGCGAGCCGGGCTGCGCTACGTCTACGCGGGGAACCTGCCCGGCGCGGTGGGCGGGCTGGAGGACACCCGCTGCCCAGGCTGCGGCGAAACCCTGATCCGTCGCCACGGCTTCCGGGTTCTGGACTACCGGCTCACCTCCGAGGGCCGCTGCCCGAAGTGCTCCGCGGCGATTCCCGGCCGCTGGGCCGAGCACCCCCGCCGGCAGACAGCGCACCAGCCGTTCCGGCCCGTGCTGTCGAATTAACCGCGGAGACGCGGAGACGCAGAGGCGGAGCGGACAAGATTCCTTCAAGATTCTTCTTTGTGTCAGATCCCGGTCGCTGCGGCGAGTATTACTCTTCCAGCGCGGCGTCGAGAGCCTTCTCGAGCGCGGCCCTATCGAGGCTCGTGGAAATGAACAGCTCCTGGCGCGCGCCCGAGGACAGCGCGATCGCCTTCCAGCCGTTGCCGGTCGGCACGGTGACGCGCACTTTGACCGTGCCGCGCGCGTCGCGCACCTGCCGGATTACGCCGGGGATGACGGAGCGGATGGTCTGGGGATTGCCGGCCAGCAGGCGCTCGCAGAGCCCGCGCACGCCCTCTATGATAGCGTGCTCGACCTTGAGCTTGCCCTGCGCGGTGCGTAGCCGCATGCCCATGCCTACAGTGTAGCCCGCCGCTCGCTCCTGGGACTGTGAATAGTTCAGGAATCCTGGGACGTGCCTTCCCTCAGCGGCACGAAGCGGCAGTAGGCCGCCACGTAAGATAGAACCTCGCCGCCGGCCTTGGAGATCACGCGCAGCTCCTGGTCCCACCAGGACCCGACCGGGATCACCATGCGGCCCGTATCCTT
>JBEKLW010000515.1:0-2674 GCA_050008815.1 Bryobacteraceae bacterium | reverse complement strand
TGCGCGACCGTTTCGGGGTGACGCGCGTCAAGCGGGCCGGCTTCGAACTGCGCGCGGGAGAAATCCTCGGCCTCGCCGGCGTGGCCGGCAACGGCCAGTCAGAACTGCTCGAGGCGCTGGCCGGCATCCTTACGCCGAGCCGCGGCGAGATCGTTTTCAAGGGCGTGGCCCTCGTGCGCGGCGGACTCGGCCCGCGCGAACGGCGCCGGCTCGGCCTTGCGCATGTGCCCGAGGACCGGCTGCGCATGGGCACCGTGGCCGCGTTTTCCGCGCAGGCCAACGCGATCCTGGGCTATCACGACCAGCCCGCCTACAACCGCGGCGGCCTGCTGCGCGGGACCGCCATCCAGGCCGGCTGCGAGCGCAAAATGCGCGACTACGACGTGCGCCCGCCCGACCCCGGGCTGCGTCTTTCCGCGTTTTCCGGCGGCAACCAGCAGAAGCTCGTCCTCGCCCGCGAGATCGACTGCGACCCGCAGGTGCTGCTGGTCGGCCAGCCGACGCGCGGGGTGGACATCGGCGCCGTCGAGTTCATCCACCGGCGCCTCGTCGGACTGCGCGACGCGGGCAAGGCGCTGCTGCTGGTGTCGGTCGAACTCGATGAAATCCTCGGCCTGGCCGACCGCATCCTCGTGATGTTCAACGGCGAGATCGTCGGCGAAGTCGCGTCCGCCGACGCCACCGAGGAAAAGCTTGGCCTGATGATGGCCGGCGTAAAGGAGGGACACGCATGAGCGCGCCGGGCCGCCTGCCACGCTGGGCCGATCTCGGGCTGCTCCCGGTCGTCAGCCTGCTCGCCGCGCTGGCGGCTTCGGCCGCGATCATCGCCATCGTCGGCGAGAGTCCGTGGGTGGCGCTCCGGCTGATGGCGGCGGGCGCCTTCGGCTCGCAGGAGGCGGCCGGCTACACGCTGTATTATGCGACGAACTTCATCTTCACCGGCCTCGCCGTGGCCGTGGCGTTCCATGCCGGGTTGTTCAACATCGGTTGCGAGGGCCAGGCCTACGTCGGCGGACTGGGGGTCGGCCTGGTGTGCCTTGGCTTGGATCATCACTGGCCGTTCTGGGCGATTCTGCCCGTCGCGATGTGCGCCGCGGCCGGCTTCGGTGCCGCGTGGGCGTTCATCCCGGCCTGGCTGCAGGCGCGGCGCGGCAGCCACATCGTCATCACGACGATCATGTTCAACTTCATCGCGTCGGCGTTGATGACGTATCTCCTCGTCGAGGTGCTCATCAAGCCCGGCCAGCAATCGCCGGAGACGCGCGAGTTCGCGTCCTCCGCCTGGCTGCCGACGCTGCCCGCCCTGCTCGGACGCCTCGGCGTCGGGGTCAGCGCCTCGCCGCTCAATCTCGCCTTCGTGCTTGCGCTGGCGGCGGCGGCGTTCGTCTGGGTGTACGTCTGGCACACGCGCTGGGGCTACGAGTTGCGCACCGTTGGACAGAATCCGTCGGCGGCCGTTTATGCCGGCATCTCGCCGCCGCGCGTGATGCTGGTCGCCATGCTGCTCTCCGGTGCGCTCGCCGGCGGACTCGGCCTCAACGAGGTCATGGGTGTGCAGCACCGGCTGCTGCTCGATTTTCCCGGCGGCGCGGGCTTCGTGGGCATCGCGGTGGCGCTCATGGGCCGGAATCATCCGGTGGGCATTTTCCTCGCGGCCGTGCTCTTTGGCGCGCTCTACCAGGGCGGCTCGCAACTGTCGTTTGACCTGCCGCGCATCAACCGCGACATGGTCGTGGTCATCCAGGGACTCGTGATCCTGGCCTGCGGGGCTTTGGAAAACCTGTTCCGCACGCCGCTGGCGGCGCTGTTCGCGCGGTGGCGCCACTCCGGGGAAGGGGACTGAGCGATGGAAACCTACACGCTCATCGTCCTGCTGCTGGCCGCCACCATCCGCGTGGCCACGCCGCTGCTGCTCGCGGCGCTGGCGGGAATGTTTTCCGAGCGCTCGGGCGTGATCGATCTCGGTCTCGAGGGCAAAATGCTCGGCGCGGCGTTCGCCGCTGCGGCCGTCTCCGCGGTCACCGGCTCGGTGTGGACGGGGCTCGCCGCGGGCGTTCTGACCTCGGTCGCGCTGGCGCTGCTCATCGGCTTTGCGTGCATCACCCACCGCGGCAACCAGGTGGTCGCCGCCATGGCCGTAAACATCATGGTGGCCGGACTGGGGCCGTCGCTCGCGCTCGCGTGGTTCCACCTCGGGGGGCAGACGCCGCAGCTCGACGCGCCCGGTCAACGGTTTATCGGGATTGTCTGGCCGTGGGCGGAACGGGCGCGGGAAGCGCCGCTTCCGGGATTGCTCTACGCGGAATTGCTCAGCGGCCACAGCCTTGTCGTCTATCTCGCGGCCGCGCTCGTGCCGGCCGGCGCCTGGGTGCTTTACCGGACGCGCTTCGGCCTGCGGCTGCGCGCGGTCGGCGAAAATCCCGCGGCGGTCGACACCGCCGGCATCTCGGTGAACGGCCTGCGCTACCAGGCAGTGCTGATCTCCGGCGTGCTGTGCGGCGTGGCTGGTACGTATCTATCGACGGCCGCGAGCTCGGGCTTCGTGCGCGACATGACCGCGGGCAAGGGTTACCTTGCGCTTGCCGCGCTCATCTTCGGTAAGTGGCGCCCGTACCCCACGCTCGGCGCCTGCCTACTCTTTGCCTTCACTGACGCGCTCGCCACCCGTCTGCAG
>JBEKLW010000514.1:0-2675 GCA_050008815.1 Bryobacteraceae bacterium | reverse complement strand
CAGGGATTCAGTTCGACCGCCGCGCGCGCCAGCTCGAGCCCGGCCGCACGGTCGCGCAACTGCGTGGCTGCGAACACGGCCGCTTCGCCGATCAACTGCCAATCCCGCGGATTCTGCGCGATTGCCGCGCGAAAACTCTCCAGGGCCTCCCGGGCGTGGCCGCTCTCCACCTCTCGGCGCGCGCGCTCTATAGGCGCATCGGCCTGCTCGCGCGCTGCGGCCGCAAACCGGGTTTCGAATGCACCGCGGACGCCGGGCGCTCCGCTGCGCAGCAGAAGCCGGGCGTGTATGCGGCGCCCCTCGTCGCCTTCCGCTTTCAGGACGTCAACGCCGCGACGTCCAAGCCGTTCCTCGAGCAGCGGAAAATTCAATCCCATGGCTGTCGCCGGACCAAATCGCTGCGCGACGGAGCGCTCCACCACGTCCTCCCGGCGCACGGGGCCGTAATCGTTCACGAGCACGAAACCACCAGGCTCCAGCAACTCGAGCAAGGCATCGAGACATCCGAGAGCGCCGTAGTTGCAGGCAAAGGGGGCGCCAGCCGGCTCGCCCTCCAGAGTCTCCAGACCGGCCGGCGTGTCCGGGCCGATTGGGAGAAAGTCCTTCTCGAACTCCAGGAGCGGAAGAAGCGGCAGGAGCCGGGCCCTCTCCTCGGCCTGGGCGGAGGCAGCGAGCGCGCGGATCTCTTCGAAGCCGAGCTGCGTGTACTGCTTGAGCAGACTCGCGTCATCGGTGATCCACGTGCGAACCCAGAGTTGCTCCCACCCCTGGTCCGCCTTGCGGAGAATCGCCGACGGCAGCACGTCGAGAACATAGTTGCAGATCGCCGCGCGAAGCGGTCCAGCGTCACTCACAGCCGGAGCATTCGCGTCGCAGACACGTGGAAACACGTGCCCGGTGTGATCCTGGAATATCTCCCTCTCCCGCCACTGCTCTATGGTCGCGGGCGAACGATCCGTCACATAGTAGGCCAGCCGCCCGTAGAAGTCTCGCGATTCGCGCTCGCAGAGGAGCCGGAACTCGTCCAAGAAGTACCGCGCGAACAGGCCGGTACCGGCCCCCAGTTCGAGTACCGCGATCCGTTCGCAGCGGGCCCCCGACTCCAGGCAGCTCGCAAACAGCAGCGCTGCTGCATCCGCCGAAATCCGGCCATTGTTGTTCACGAGGTAGGGCACATTGTTGTCAATGAAAGGGAAGACGCCCTCGCGGGTCCAATGCAGGCCGGCGAGCTGCCATTCCAGGCTCTTCGCCAGCGGTTGGTACTCCTCGACGAGCTGCCGCCAGACGCAGGCGCGCCGCAGCGATTCAGCGGGCGTCACGGCCTCGCCGGCCAGATGAATGCGTTCTAGAATCACGGGCAGCGGCAACGGGACTCGATTCATGGGCATAGCGCACTGTACAGTCTATCTCTTCCATTCGTCGCCGGCCGGCGCAACACCATCCGAGCCTATTCCCGGTGGCGAGCGAAGTTGATATAATCCTGTCCGAAACTCGTCAACGCTGAGACAGGAGGACTTGCATGGCTGTTGTCGCAACGAGGCTGATGTTGCAGGTGGCAAGCCGTTCGATCGCGGGCAACCTGGGCGGGAAATCCGTACACTGCATGATGCGCCCGGCGCAAGGAGGGGCGCTCCCGCCGGCTGGTGACTATGAGATCCTGCCGCCCGTGAGCGATCCCATTTACGGAAGGCTTGCACTGATGGCGCCTGCCGGACAGTTGGCCGCGATAGAGTGGAATTGGACGACGGCGCCTGCCGGAGGGTTAGCCGCGAGTGAATGGAAGTACCTGAAGGACGCCGCGAAGTTTTGGGAGAAGCCTCTGGGGGCGCAGAAGCCTGACAGCGCGGGCGGCGGGGGGGTCTTCGTGCTCAGTGACAGGCCGGTATTGGGGCGAAACTGCATTGTCGTCAGCTCCGGCTTTGCCGATCTCATGGATGCTCTGCAGACCTCCGGCGGCGCGAGGGTGACGGTAGCTTAAGGGAGCGGACCCGTTCTAGAAGCGCAGCGTAGCGAAACGGGCTACCAGACGCTCATCAAGACCCTGCTGCACGAAGCCCTGAAGCGCGAGGCGTCCTAACCGGCATTTCTCACCAACAACCTGCTGCGGCGCGCGATAGCCGCCGGTGGCACGGGTGGGCGGTCGCACAGCCTAGAGGCTGGCGCGCGGCTCTGGAGAGCCGCCCTACGCGGCCCCTCGTGAAACTTCCTACCGGTTCCCCGAAGAGCGCTTCTTAGACTCCTGCGCACGAATCCATTCGGCCTGCATCTTGGCGATGGCCTGCGGGATGTTCTCCGGATGGGGGATGAGTTCCTGGAACATGACCCGCGGGTCCCCGCCGCCTGGCATCCCCCAGAGAGTGCGGCACTCGGAGGGCAGCGGAGGGCCACCGCTCGTGCCCGCTGCGGGGATGGGCGCCGGGAGACGAATGGCGTACATGCTGCCGCCGGCCAGCAATTCATGCGGATACTGCGTGAGCCAACGGCAGTTGTGGCCATCCAGAATCAGGTTGGCGGAGACCACGGCCCACTGGCCCGCATCCGCCGCGGCGGGCTTCTGGCAATCCCAGAGTTCGGCCTGCGGCACGATGGCCGTGGGATCGTTCATCCCATAGGCATCCAGGTTGATCTTCCGCAGGCCGTGCCGCTCGGCGAACCGTTTCACTTCGGGGAGCGAC
>JBEKLW010000513.1:0-2701 GCA_050008815.1 Bryobacteraceae bacterium | reverse complement strand
ACCCCGACATCTCGGCCAGCCAGATCTACGCGTACGCCGCATTGAAGTGCGGCGTCCCCCACGCCAACGGCGCGCCGCACCTGACCACCGATTGCCCGGCGCTTATCGAGCTGGCCCGTGAGCGGCAGATGCCGGTCGCCGGCAAGGACTTCAAGACCGGCCAGACCTTCATGAAGACGCTGATCGCTCCGGGGCTGAAGGCGCGCATGCTCGGCGTGAGGGGCTGGTTCTCGACCAACATCCTCGGCAACCGCGACGGCGAAGTGCTGGAGGATCCGGGCTCATTCAAGTCCAAGGAAGAGACCAAGCTCTCCGTCTTGCAGTACATCCTGCAACCGGAGCTGTACCCCGATCTGTACCGGGACCTGTATCACGCCGTCCGCATCAATTACTATCCTCCGCGGGGAGACGCCAAGGAAGGCTGGGACAACATCGACATCTTCGGGTGGCTGGGCTACCCGATGCAGATCAAGATCGACTTTCTGTGCCGGGATTCGATCCTGGCCGCGCCCCTGGTGCTGGATCTGGTGCTGCTCCTGGACCTGGCGCAGCGCTCGGGCATGAAGGGCATCCAGGAGTGGCTTTCGTTCTACTTCAAGGCGCCCATGACGGCGCCGGGTCTCTATCCCGAGCACGACATATTCATCCAGTTGATGAAGCTGAAGAACACGCTTCGCTGGATGCGCGGCGAGGACCTCATCACGCATCTCGGGCTGGAGTACTACGACTAGCTGCAGCGCATGAACAATGGAGAGCGGGGCGCCGCGGCCCCACGGAAAGTACTCGTCATAGGCGGCACGCTGTTTATCGGCCGGGCCTTGGTGTGCGAGCTGGTCAAGGCCGGCCATGCCGTCTCGATCGTGCATCGCAAGCCGGAGCACGATTTCGGCAGGCGCGTCCAGGGCATCCAGGCCGACCGCAACGACGTCGGGGCGATGCGCCGCATCCTGAGCGATGGCCGCTACGACATCGTCTTCGACAACGTCTACGACTGGGAGCGCGGCACCACCGCCGGGCAGGTTGAGGCGGCCGCCCGCGCCTGCGGCGGCAACCTGGAGCGCTACGTCTTCATGTCCAGCGTGGCGGCCTACGGCGACGGGCTGAACCACCACGAGGGCGACGCGCTGGCCCCCGACGATCACCCCGACGCTTACGCGCGCAACAAGGCCATGACCGAGCGGGCCCTGTTCCGCCTGCACCAGCGCATCGGGTTGCCGGTGGTCACCATCCGCCCGCCCTTCATCTACGGCCCCGGGAATCCCTTTTACCGCGAAGCGTTCTTCTGGGACCGCATGCGGGACAGCCGGCCCATCATCCTGCCCGGCGACGGCCGCCGGCTGATGCAGTTCATCTACATCAAGGACCTGACGGGCGCGCTGCTGAAGGCGGTCGAGGAGCCCAACGCGGTGGGACACGCCTTCAACATCGCCAACCCGCGCGCGATCACCCAGGCCGAGGCGGTCCAGGCGCTGGCCGACGCGGCCGGCAAGAAGCCGGCGATTGTCCGCCTGCCGCGCGAGCGCATCCACCAGATGGGCGGGCACGCGAATGGGACCAACCTCTATTTCGGCATGTACTTCGACCTGCCGCCCATCACGCAGATTGTCACCAAGGCGCAGCGCGTGCTGGGGTTCAAGCCGGCGGACTTCCTGACGGGCCTCAAGGAAACCTATCGCTGGTACCTGCGGCACCATCCGCGTCGGCAGATCGACTACAGCTTCGAGGACCGGCTCTTGCACTGCCTCCAGCTCCAGGCCGGCGCGGCGGCGGGAGCAGGTGCGGCGCACTCTTGACTCCTGCATACGGCAGACAGGGAGCTAGCCCGGATGTCTCACCAGCAATCTGCTGCGGCCCGCGATAGCAGCCCGTAGAACGGGTGGGCGGTCACAAAAACCGGGTACAGACAGCCACTTTTCGCTTGCGCGAGTCCGTTGTCTTCAGCGAGATCGCAGCGCGAAAAGTGGCTGTCTGGCCCCGGTTTTTGTACGATCGTGGTGAGACATCCGGGCTAAAAGGGGTCGTAAAGGCCGGGGCGCCCGCCCGCCGGGCACATTGTCTCGGAACGGAACCGCCGCCCGTCGGTGCGGATCGTTACCAGCCCGCAGAGGTCCGTGCGGAGCACCAGGGCGTGATGCTGCTCCAGCCGCTTCAGCACGTCGGGGTGCGGGTTGTCGAATGAGTTCTCGTACCCGGAGGAGATCACCGCGAACGCCGGCCGGACCAGTTCGAGAAACGGCTCCGTGGTCGAGGTCCGGCTGCCATGGTGCGCGACTTTGAGCACAGCGGCCGGCCCCAGCGCCCCCGATCCGATCAGCTCCCGCTCGACACGCCGGTCGATGTCGCCGGTGAGCAGGAAGGAGTGGCGGCCGTAGGTCAGCCGCAGGACGAGCGAATCGTTGTTCGGCGCACTCGCCGAAGGTAGGTGGTCCAGCGGCGGCGCCAGCACCTCGACGCGAACGCCACCGTAGTCGAAGCGGCAGCCCGCCGCCAGGTGAACGATGCGCACGCCGCGCGCCGCGGCCCGCTGTTGCACGTGCCGCCAGTCCGGCAGGTCGGCCACGGACCCGACCCACAGTTCGCGTGGGCGGAAGTTGTCGATGACGGCGGCGATGCCGCCGATGTGGTCCTCGTGCGGGTGCGAGAGCGCGACGGCGTCCAGGCGGCGGATCGAGCGCGTCCATAGGTAGGGCGAGACGACGTC